>JAPLIE010000125.1 GCA_026389265.1 Cyanobacteriota bacterium
TGACCCTTGTTGAGATGGTGCGATGGGCCAAGTGATATCGTCAATGGTCGATATAAGAACTTCTTTCCATGCCGCCCGATTGGCGGCTTTTTCATGTCCGCAGAAGCACTGGAATGCGCTTATTTTTCGAGGTGCCCTTTAGTAATCTCGTAAATCTCGGCGCTGGCTGGGAGCGGCGTCGTTGGCGTCTCGGAGCCAGTGGGGGTCTGAGTACGGGTGGCTGCCAGGCTGGTTTCAGTTTTGGTGCTCTCAATCTCTCGGCGCCAATCGCCACGTTCGAGAAAACGCGAGTTGCCTATCTCAGCCTGACTCCCTATCTTCTGTGGGGTGATAACATTTTGACCGCAGGTTATTATGATGCCACGAGCGGTTCCGTTGCACCCGGAGCCCGTCTTTCGCTTTTGGCGCCGATTACAGAGAATCTTTCCCTCAACGCCTACGGCGCAGTGGATACCGTCTATGGCGCCACGGTTGGAGGCATGCTCAAACTTCGCTTCCCGGTTGGAGGGCGTGTGATTCGCGATCCGAATCTGCAGGTTGCCCAGGCAACCTCAGCTCCGCTGGGCGGTGTGGCTGCGCCGATCGGTGCGGTGGCGGATGGGTTTGAGATTCCCGAGGCCTACAAGGCCAGATTTACCGCTGATGGCGGCAGAATTGGCGGCACTGAAAAAATCAAGCCCGAAGAATTTATCGGATTTGTCACCGACTATCTGGAGGGCATCGCTCCGCTGGCCGAGTCCCATCGGGTCGCCCGAGTGGCAGCTAAGAATGGAGCCCTGAACTCCAGGGTTGCTTCAATCCTCGGCAGTGAGTTTCTTGAGACGGCCGCCCGCCCCGTCAGCGAAACAGCGCAGCAGCCGTTTGATGTCACTTACTTTCCCACCGCAACTTATTCCTGCGTAGCAACTGATTCGGCAAAGGCTTATGCAGAGCAACGCCTTCGTGACGAAAACAACATCGAAGCCGCTGATCGTGTAGCAGCCGCCAGCACGGTCTATCTCGGCCCAGGCGATAGGGTTTCCAGGGGTTGGCCGGTCACCACCTCCCAAAACAATGCGTATCGCTTTGGTAACGAATCCGTCTGTCGGGAAGCCAATTCTATCATTGAGCGTGACAGCAGATACGAGGGGCCGGCCAACCCTGTCGGAACAGTGATCCTGCGCTGAACCTGATCAGCTGAACAGCTTCCATTGGAAGCAGAGCCACTGCAGTGCATTCCACCAGTGATCTGGCGGTGGACAGGAACACAGTTCCGAAGCCTCCTGCTGAGCGATCGATGAAGGTTGGTCCATGATCGGCTTATAGAGCTGACAAGCGGCTCTAACGACCTTGCTGGGCGAGGTGATCTTGATCGAGCCATCGTCGGAGCCACTGATCAGATCTCCTGCATTCGTCTCCACTAGTGAGATGATTCTTCCTTGGCCTGTGTTGATCGTTTCATGGGCCGGTTGCAAACCCCTTTCGCGTGTATGAAAACCAGAATTCCAAACGCCGATCTGACCGCCGAGCTGATCATCCTTGCCAGCGGTCAGCAGCACGGCTGATTGGAGGGGCGGGCTGTTGAGTTTCAGCAACGCCCACACACCGGATTTGTGGTCGGTCTGGACAGGGTCGCCGATACGTGTGCCTTCGCTCCATTGCTGGATCAAGCCACTCTCATCCCCTGTAATCAGATTTCGGCTTGACCAGCGGCTCATGCTGTACAGACGAGACTGATTGGAAGGCTCTTGTTTGAAGGATCGAGGCTTGCCATCGTGCCACCAACGCAGCTGCTCAGGATTGCCACTGGCACTCACCACGTTTGTGCTGTCCAAAGCGATCAGCAGCTGCACTGAATTGCCGCCCGATGGAATGGCTGGTCCCTTCGGTTTGCCTTGCGATGTCCACCACTGCAGTGCGCCCTGGGAATCTCCGGTGACAAGGTCGGTGTTGTTCAGGAGCAGCATCGCCTGGATCAACGTGGAGGGCTTGAGGTCAGTGGTGACGGTTGGATCCTGATCCGTCCACAGCCGCAGGAAGCCATCCGTGCCAGCCTTACTGGCTGAGAAAAGCTGTTCGGAGCCCAGAGTGGCCAGCGCTGTGATGCTCTCCCCTTTCAGGGGCTGACAGCGCGATGTTGGCAGCTTCTGGCCATCCGCCAGGGATCCCCACCAGCAAATCGAGCCATCCTCATAGCCGCTGACGATGCCACCTTGCGGCCATGCTGTCAGAGCTGAAAGTGCTGCCGGTGTTGCCGTTGTGTTCTTCTGAGGGTAGAGAGGTTGCGCCAGTGCATAGGGTTCTTGGCCCAGAAGTCGGAGGGAGCCATCGGCTCCCGCACTGAGCACATTGCCCCTGGACTGTTGCTCAATGGAGCTGGCGACCAGCGACCGGATTGATCGTTGGCGCGTGTCAAACGGGCTCTCGCTGGCCGCTTTCAGCGCGCCCATGCCGCCAGGGGTGCTTTGCCAGGTCCACCAGCGAATGAGGGATGCTTCGTCGCCTGAGATCACTTCCCCTGTGTCCAGGGCTGCCACGTTGACCCGTCCCTTCTGGCGGGTCTGGGTGGGGCTAATCTTCTGAATGACTTTGTCATCCCGGATCACGATCAGGGATCCATCGTTGCCTCCAGCGACCAGGATGTCCTGGTTCTGCAGTTTGAAATGCGTCAGGCTCTGTACCCTGACGCCAACCTCAATCAACTTGTCAGGCTGCAGTTGTGTCTTGCCGTTGCTGGCGATCCGTTTCCAGATCCGCAGTGGCCCCCGTTGATGGGCACTGATCAGCCTTTCATCATCAGGGGCCAGAAAGGCTGTTGCCGGGGGTACGCCCACAAGTTTCTGATTGATTTCGCCTCGGCTCCAAAGCAGGAGCGTGTCGCGGCGATCACCTTCGGCCCAGGCGACCAGCAAGGGTTCTTGACCAGGGCCAGGGATCAGCGCGAGTGTGTCGTGGTCGATCTTCTCACCCGGGAACACGGTTTGCTCCTTGCCTGGAATCAGGCTCTGATCAGCAATGGTCCACTGTTGAAGAACCACGCCTTCATTGCCATAGCCAAGACTGTAGGTAACGGCATGATCCTGATCGGTCCACAGGCTCTTGATTGTGGTCAACTTTGATTGGACGGGTTGGCCTCTCAGGATGGGTGAACCATCCGCGCCGAGTTCGATTAATTGCAATGCAGCATTTTGCCCGATCGTGCCAGTGGCAACATAGCGTTGCCCGGAAACAGTTTTGATCGCATCTGTGATCGCATCGATGCCGCTGAACTGGGTTGCCACCGGCGGAGTGCGGGCTAGATTTGCTGTGAGCGCTTGCTCGAGTGAGCGAGCGATCTGATAATTGAGACCTGGCCTGTGAAAAAAACGACCCATCGCCGCCAGGCCTGCGATACCGCTCTCGAAGGGATCGCTCTCGACCGTGGTGGCTTGTCTGATCTTGAACTGATACGCCTGAGCTTCTTTGGCATTCTGCCAGAGATGCAGTGAATAGACGAGACCAGCGAGGAGGCCACTCAGGAGTGCATACCACGCGAATCTTATGATTCTGCGATGGCGGATGCTGCTTTGAATAAATAATTTTTCGGGAGAGTTCGATGAGAACTTATCTTTCCACTTTTCCGCCTCCAGTAATTTTGAGCCCTCCAGATGGTCTTTGCTTAGGCTTGAACTTTGCTGCCAATCAATGAAGTCGGCATTAAAGCGATCGCGCCAGAGCAGAAAATCATTCTCCTCTCGGATCCACCCCTCCAGGCGCTTCCAGTTTCTCAGCAGTGCTTCATGGCTGGGTTCGATCCGCAGGTCTTCGTGGGCTGTGTTAGGGGAGCCGTTGTGGGGCGAAGAAGTGGCCTTCTTTTTCACAAGCAACCTTGCTGTCACAAACCGATCCAGGACCGCATGGCTTTCGGGCGGCATCTCACTCCACAAGGCTGCCCGTTTCACCCAACCGACCTGATCAACATCGGCGTTGCTGCGGACCATGCGCAGGAAGCAATCGCGGAGAAGGATCTGCTGATCGGGACTGCAGTGATCCTGGTAGATCTGTTCCGCTCTTTGCTGAATGGCACCTCCCAGGCCACCGATCTGCTGGTAGTCGCTCAGGTTGATCGTGATTTTTGCACCCGTAGCTTGGCGTTGGTCCGTTTTCTTTTCCCACAGCTCGCGCAGGGTGAAGGCAAGCAGGGGTAAGGCGTCTCCAGTCTCCGTATCTTCGATCATGACATCGATCAGCTTTCCCTCAATCTCAATGCCAGCCAGTTCAGCCGGTTTTTCGATCACCTGGCGGAAATTCTTGCGATTCATCGGTGCTAAGATCTGCTTGCTGGACTTAATCGATTGGAAATAACGAGCTTCTTGGAAGACGTCTAGAAAGTCCGAGCGTAGTGTGCCGATCACCACCAGCCTGTCGGCAAGCGTCTTGCACTCCAGGACGCTTTTCAGCGTCTTGGCGAATTGCTGCCGTGGCGAATCAGCGTTTGTATCTGGGCGGAGCTCCAGCAACTCTTCAAACTGATCAATCATGACCAGGAGTGAAGCTTCCTGCTGTCCCGACTGGGTTCTGAATGTCTCCACCAGGTCCGTGATCGTTCGTTCCGGCTCTGTTTGCAGGCTCTGCAGGATCTCCTGGTGTTGCTTGGGCAGGTTGTAACGGCTCAATGCCGTTACGATGCTGGAAGCCCATTCCCGCAGCGGTTCCGCACCAGGGTGAAAGGGTGGCAGAGCAATCCAGGACTCTTGATCGCGCTTGAGGCGCGGAATTACCCCTGCCCGCACCAGTGACGACTTGCCACTGCCCGAGGCTCCGATCACCAGGTGAAGGCAGTGATCCCGCTCTCTGCGAATCGTGCGCAGATGCCTGACGGTTTCTTCGATTTCATCCTCGCGGCCATGGAAGATGAGTTCGTCATTCTCATTGAAGGGATCGAGTCCCGGGTATGGTCTCCTCTTGGCATCCCAGCCCAGCTCGAGATCGGAAGCGAGATGATGACGGATGCTATTCAGGAGACGAGACTGGGCGTCTTGAGGGTTTTTATTCAGCTGGAAGTAATGGGTCGGCTTGAGAATGCCGAGCATCGGGCTGTCATCGATCAGGATCGGGATGATGGTGAGGCAGCGGTGATAAGCCACATCCACTTCGTAGCGGCACCAATCCGATTCACGATAGTTTTGACTGCAAATAGCAATCAGGATTCGGCATTCATTCAGGCTGATCCGTAGTTGTTCGCTCCAGCCTGTGCCTGCCACGATACCCAGGTCTTTGTCGGAGTCGAGAAAGGCTTCGTAGTTGTTCTGCTGCAGCCATCCAAACACAAGCTCAGCTTGTTCTGCATCCTTGCTGCTGTGGCTGATGAAGATTTTCCGCATGCCTCATCTGCAACGATCCTGAGGGAGGCTCAACGCAGCCTGTCAACATCTTAACGGTAGTCAGCTGTGTTGGCCTGCTCGTAGCGGCTGGAAGCAAGCTAGCCCCGCAGCAGGTGATCCTTGCCACTTTGCTGTTGGGGGCATTGTGGCCATTCCATGTCGGTCGTATCGAGCCCGTTGGGTTATCGCCATGCCATCAGGGCGACAAGATTGTTCAGCAATCTGCTGCTTTTTCACACCTTTTTGGCCAGGCCTTGCTGCATTCGCATTCGCCCGCTGGTCCTTCGATCCTGGAGATGCTGCTTGTCGCAGCGGCACCTTTTGAGACGATGGGGCCAACCCCGTTCCCTCGCCGTGCCTGAGGCCGCCAGCTCCGCTTCGTCTTCCGTGGACTCCTCCGTTGCGTCCTCCAGCGGGGCCGCCGCCACGCCCGAGGCTGCCGGCACTCTTGACGCCGCCCTGCCCAAGACCTATGACCCGGCCGGCACCGAAGCCCGCTGGCAGGCCGCCTGGGAGCAAGCGGGTGCTTTCCACCCCGATCCGGCGGCCCCCGGTGAACCGTTCTCGGTGGTGATCCCGCCGCCCAACGTGACCGGCAGCCTGCACATGGGCCACGCCTTCAACACGGCCCTGATCGACACGATCGTGCGCTTCCAGCGTTTGCAGGGCAAGAACGTGCTCTGCCTGCCGGGCACCGACCACGCCTCGATCGCCGTGCAGACGATCCTGGAGAAGCAGATCAAGGCGGAGGGGGCCAACAAGGACGACCTCGGCCGCGATGCCTTCTTCGAGCGCGCCTGGGCCTGGAAGGCCCAAAGCGGCGGCACGATCGTGGGCCAGCTGCGGCGGCTGGGTTATTCGGTGGACTGGAAGCGGGAGCGCTTCACCCTCGATCCCGGCCTCAACAAGGCGGTGGTGGAGGCCTTCCTGCGCCTGCATGCGCAGGGGCTCATCTATCGGGGCGAATACCTGGTGAATTGGTGCCCCGCCTCCGGTTCGGCGGTGAGCGACCTGGAGGTGGAGATGAAGGAGGTGGAGGGGTCGTTGTGGCACCTGCGCTATCCGCTTACGCCTGTGGAGGGGGAACCCATCGACCATCTGGTGGTGGCCACCACCCGCCCCGAAACGATGCTCGGCGACACCGGCGTGGCCGTGAATCCCAGTGACCCCCGCTATGCCCACCTGGTGGGCCGCAGCATCACCCTGCCCCTGGTGGGCCGCCAGATCCCGATCGTCGCCGATGAGCACGTGGATCCGGCCTTTGGCACCGGCTGCGTCAAGGTGACGCCCGCCCACGACCCCAACGACTTCGCCATCGGCCAACGCCACGGCCTGCCCCAGATCACGGTGATGGCCAAGGACGGCACGACGAACGAAGCCGCCGGCCGCTTCGCCGGCCTGGATCGCTTCGAGGCCCGCAAGGCGGTGGTGGCAGCGATGGAGGCCGAGGGCCTGCTGGTGAAGACCGAACCCCACCGCCACAGCGTGCCCTACTCGGACCGCGGCAAGGTGCCGGTGGAGCCCCTGCTTTCCACGCAGTGGTTTGTGCGCACCGAGCCCCTGGCGGCCCGCTGCCGCACCGCCCTCGACAACCCCGCCGGCCCCGAGCCGCGCTTCGTGCCGGAGCGCTGGAGCAAGGTGTATCGCGACTGGCTCACCGACATCCGCGACTGGTGCATCAGCCGCCAACTCTGGTGGGGCCACCGCATCCCCGCCTGGTTTGTGGTGAGTGAAACGGGCGGCGTGATCACCGAGGCCACGCCCTATGTGGTGGCCCGCGACGAGGCGGAGGCGTGGGCGAAGGCGGAGGCGCAGTTTGGTGCGGGCGCCCAGCTCGAGCAGGACCCCGACGTGCTCGACACCTGGTTCTCCAGTGGCCTCTGGCCCTTCTCCACCCTCGGTTGGCCTGGTGAGGCGACCGCTGCCGGCCCGGGCCCCGGCGCTGCCGGCGAGGCACCGCAAGAACCCGCCGATCTGGCCACCTGGTATCCCACCAGCGTGCTGGTGACCGGCTTCGACATCATCTTTTTCTGGGTGGCCCGCATGACGATGCTGGCGGGCGCCTTTTTGCAGGAACCGGCCCCCGATCAGCCCGATTCCGCCAATCCCGATGCACCAGCCCGCGAGCGCCCCGTCGGTGGCCGCGACAGCTGGATCCCCTTCCGCGATGTCTACATCCACGGCCTGGTGCGCGATGAAAACAACCGCAAGATGAGCAAATCAGCCGGCAATGGCATCGACCCGCTGTTGCTGATTGAGCGCTACGGTGCCGATGCCCTGCGCTTCGCCTTGGTGCGCGAGGTGGCCGGCGCCGGCCAGGACATCCGCCTCGACTACGACCGCCAAACCGACACCTCCGCCACGGTGGAGGCGGCCCGCAACTTCGCCAACAAGCTGTTCAACGCCACCCGGTTTGCGTTGATGAATCTGGGCGGGGAGACGCCGGCGAGTCTGGGGGAACCGGTGCCGGCCGAACTGGAGAGCGAAGACCGCTGGATCCTTTCTCGCCTGACCCGCACCAGTACCCAGGCCGCCGAGCTGTATGGCAGCTATCGCCTCGGTGAGGCCGCCAAGCTGCTCTACGAATTCGCCTGGAACGACCTCTGCGACCAATACATCGAGTGGGCCAAACCTCGGCTCTTCGGTGATGACGAGGCCGCCCGCACCACCGCCCGCCGGGTGCTGGCCCGCAGCCTGGAGGCCCTGCTGGTGATGCTTCACCCCCTCATGCCCCACCTCAGCGAAGACCTCTGGCATGCTGTTACCGGGGCTGAGGCCAGTGAATTTCTGGCCCTACAGCGGTGGCCCCAGCCCGATCCTGCTTGGCTCGATGCTTCCCACGAAAGCGCCTTCCAGTTCGGCATCGACGCCGTGCGTTCCATCCGCAACCTGCGAGCCCTGTCGGGGGTGAAACCCGCTGAGAAGTTGCCGATCGGCATCCATACCCCGACCGCCGCTCGCCAGGATTTCGTGATCGCCAACCAGGGCAAAATCAGCCGCCTGGTGGGCGCCTCCGAGCTGCACTGGGAAGCCGAACCCACCGCCGGCCAGCTGCTGGGAATCGTGGACAGCGACGCCCAGGTGGGTCTCACCGTGCCCCCGCAGAGCCTTGACGCTCTGCGGGAGCGGTTGCAAAAGGATCTGGCCAAGATCGAAAAAGAAATCGCCGGCCTGGCCGGCCGCCTCGCCAACCCCAACTTCGCCGGCAAGGCGCCGCCGGAGGTGGTGGCTGAATGCCAGGCGAACCTGGCCGAAGCCCGGGCCCAGGCGGAGCTGGTGGGAGGGCGGTTGGGGGAGTTGGGGTGAAGTGGGAACGGCTGAATCGGAACCGTGACGCCGTCGGCGCCGCAGAGCTGAGCCACCGGTGGCACTTGCTTGAGGGGCCCATGTCGGCCCCCACCAGCCCCGTGACTCTCTCTCCCCCTGACCCCCGCAGCGCCCACCGACACCGGCCCGCCAGGTGACGGCATCCAGCCGCAAGCCCCGCCAGAATCACCACAGTTGAAGCGCGCCCGGCCGCGACCGGCTCGGTTTGGACCGGCTCGGTCTAACCCAGGCCATTGGCGGATTGGTCCTCGGCCTGATCGCCCTGTTCTCCTCTTATGACCACATCTCCATCGCCGGCCGCAGCATCCCAATCCAGCAGCAATGGGGCATCCCCTGCATCGCTGCCTCGGTGGCGGTCGTTCTTATCGACTCTCAATTGGCGACGGGATCCCGGCTACGAGCAGCGCACGAGAGAGACCGAGATCGCGATCTTGTGCGAGAGGCAAAAGAGACTGCAGATCGAGAAGCAGATCGAGCAAATCGACGAGAGAACGAAGCAGATCGAGAACGATACCGAGCAGCTGAGGCGCGAGAACGCCAGGCTCGCGAAACTCAACGCCAGGGACGATGCCTTGAGCGCCTTGATCAAGCAGCATTGCTTTCCGCCCGAGTCCAGCTCGAGCCCACCGAAATCAACCGAGACCGATTGCGGGCCTTCCTCTCCTTGATGGGCCAGCCGCCCCTGGGCGACGGCGATGGGGTGTGAAGTCCACCTCCCCACCCCACCCCACCTCCACGCCCCGGGCTGAACCCTGGAAGGGGTGCGGAGCAAGCCCAGTCGACCGAGACTGGATCGGACAGCTTCAGCAGCAGCAACAGCGATGGCGGCCAAAGGCGCAGCGAGCGGCACCCTCAATGCCAAAAATCTCGAAGCCCTGGGGGCGGCCAGGCTGGCGGAGCTTCTGATCGTGCTCTGCGAGGGCAACAACGCCAGTAAGCGGCTGCTGCGGTTGGCCTTGGCCGAGCACAAGGGGCCTTTGGAGATGGCGCGGGAGCTGCGCAAGCGGCTGGCCAGCATCGCCCGCTCCGGCAGCCTGCTTGACGACCACCAACGCGATGATCTGCTGCGGGAGCTGGAGCGGCAGCGCCAGGCGATCAGCGGACCGATCGCCGATCATGACGCCGATCTGGCGGTGGATTTGCTGTGGGAGGTGCTGGATCTGTCCGGGGGGCTGATCGAGCGCTGTGATGACCGCGATGCGGAGCTGAGGGACTGGTTCCATCAGGCCAGCGCCGCCCTCGGCCAGGTGGCCCTGGCGGCCCGCGGCAAGCCACAGAACTTGGCTGATCAGGTCTATGCCGCCGTAGTGAGCAACAGCTATGGCCAGTTCGATCCGATTGTGCGCGATCTGGGCCCGGCCCTGGGGCCCGAGGGGCTGGCCCATCTGCGCCTGCGCCTGGAAATCCTGCGCCAGCGCTCCAGCGGCCCCACGGCGGCCATAACCAAGCCCGATTGGGTCGTGCGCCTCGCCATGCTCGACATCGCCGATGCCCTGGGCGACGCCGGGGCCTACCTGGCGGAGTACCGCGACCAGAACCCCGAGGCGCTGACAGTGCCGGCGATTGCGGCCAAGGTGGCGGAGCGGCTCACCAAGGCCGGCCGGCCGGAGGAGGCGCTGACGCTGCTGCAGGCGGCCGACCCGGCCCTGCGACAGCGACGCGCTGGCGCCGTGGAGTGGTGCGATGCGCGCCTGGCGGCGCTGGAGGCCCTTGGCCGCAGCGACGAGGCCCAGGCCCAGCGCTGGGAGTTTGCCCTGCTGGAGCTCTCGGCCCGCCACCTGCGCGACTACCTCAAACGGCTGCCGGCCTTTGAGGACATGCCCGCCGAGGAGAAGGCCCTCGATCTGGTGGCGGAGCACGACGATCTGGAAGAAGCGCTGTGGTTTCTGCTGCATTGGCCGGAGCCGCACCGGGCCGCCCGGCTGGTGCTGGCTGCGCCGCAGCCGCTGAATGGCGATCGCTACTTTCTGCTGGCGCCACTGGCGGAGTTGCTGGAACAACGCCATCCGCTGGCGGCCACCGTTTGCCTGCGGGCGATGATCGATTTCACGCTCAAAGTGAAGCGCCCCAAGCGCTATCCCCACGCAGCCCGCCATCTCGAAACCTGCCACCGTTTGGCCGCTGCCATCAACGATTGGGGGGAGCTGGTTGATCAGCGCAGCTATATGGCCCAGCTGCGGTGTGATCACGGCCGCAAGTATGGCTTTTGGGGTGAGGTGCCTAAGCAGATCATTCCTGAGCCTGAGGCGGCAGTTCAATCTGCGAATAAGGCTGTGGGCGAGACAGGGCGGGAGGGCAGAGGGCTGCGCGGCGCTGGGGCCACAGCTGCTGAAGCTGGTTCTGTTCAGCCTGGTTTATGGTGAAAGGCGGGCTTTCTAGTTGGCTTTCGGATCCTCAGTCTGGCGGCAAGCCTCGTTGAGGAATGGAAGGCCATGAGTGCCTTCGTGTGGATGAAGTAAAACTGGCGGAGGTCAAGAATACGAAACCATCGATAGGATGACGATCGTTTCGCTATTTGTTGTCCCTCTCGCGATAGAAAGAAGCTGAGACGCTCTGCCTTGGTACCTCACAAGTTCATGGGACAGCTCAACCCCCCAGCCACCAACCGGGCCCGGTTGCCATCTTTCCTCAACCTGATCACAGCCCACCTCCCGGATGCTGGTTCGGCGCCGATAGGGGCAGGAATTGCCGATAGAAGCGATCCTTCAGTTCCCAGGCCCGCTCCACCTGGCTGATCGCAATCTGCAGGGCTTGTTCGCAATTGATCAGCTCCGCCATGTGGCGGGCCAGTTCCTGGGAGTGGGTGAGGCCGCCCAAGATCTGCTCAGCGCCGATGTCGGATTGGCGGCGATCGTGAATCATGTGGTAGTAAAAGAATTCAGATCGCACTCCATTCGCTGCGGGGCCATGGGCCAGCCGTTCCGCCAGTCGCGGCCACAGGCATTCGTACTCCACCGACACCAGCACCTCGGCCCAGAAGCGCAAAAAGGCGATCAGCGCCAGGTCGCTGTGGGGCTGGCCCAGGCAGCACTGCAGCGTTTGCAGGCTGGCCAGCCGCACCTCCTGCGTCGCTGCGGCTTCGCTGGTGCTCAGGATGCACTCTCGGCTGGCGCCCAGATGCAACAGGTCGCGAAACAGCAATTCGCGATGGGAGGCGAGCGGCACGCCGCGGGTATTGCGCGGGTATTCCTCATGCAGGATCTGCCGCACGGTGGCCTTGATGGCGTCGCTCTCCAGGGCGTCGATCACGCCCTCATACACATTCACGATCGATAGCGATAAGAAGCGCCGCTGCAGCAACAGGGCCAGCAACTCGTCCCAGCTGAGAGCGGCGACGTTGGCCAGCAGGGGGTGGGCCCGGAGGCTGGAAATCCGTGTTCGTTCGTGGGCGTTGAGGGGGTCCAGCATCGCGATCAGTTGGTGAACAGAATCTTCAGCTCCGCATCGATCGGCCCCCGACGGCGTTGATCGGTCGCCAGGAGTTGCTGCTTGCTCTGAGCGGGTTCCTTACCGATACAGTGAATCACCACCAACTCATGGGGGGTGAGGTCGTGCTCAGGTTCCATTCCAAGGGCCCTATGGAAGGCTGTCCAGTTCATTGCCGTCGACAAAGTGGCGGGGGATGGAGTGCTTGCTGCCGGCAAACTCTATCGGCAAAGCAATCCAGTGTGGCCGCTTACAGCATCTTCCATCCGCTTCCATCTGGCGATGATTGACGCATACCAAGAGGCCGCAGAACACTGAGCTCACCCGGGGATAGAGGAGGGTTCTCATCGATGCCACAACACGGATTATCCCGAAGGCACGCCGTGCCGAGACGTGCTGTTGCGCTGCTCGAAAGGTCCATGCAGGGTCGAGAAGGGCTGCTGCTCTACGGCGGCCTCGGCCTGAGCACCAGCCTGGTTGTAGGCACCCTGGGTCTGCGCTGGCCCGTTCTGCTCCCCGGCCTGCTGCCGCCCCTGGCGAGCCTGGGGGTATGGCGGTGGGCCCAGCGCCGCCTGGCCCCACCGGCACCCTCGCCGCCGACGGCGTGCCTGCTCGACGCCAGCGTGCTGCGGCAGCGGCTGCGGCTTGACATCGAGTTGGCGCCGGAGGCCTCGGATCACTGGCGGCAGATCGGCCAGCGGCTGGAGGGGGTGCGCGGCCTGGCTGCGGCCTGCGCCGAACTGGATCCGGATTGTGCGGTGGCGATGTTGGTGCTGCTGGAGCGCCTGGTGCAGCGAGCCCTGGCGATGGAAGACGGCCTCCACCGCCTGAGCCGTGCCAGTACCCCGGGCTCCGTGCTGCTGGTTCGCCGGCTGCAGGAAGCCCTGCAGGAGCACCTGCGGAAGTGCCACGAGGCTCTGACGCATTGCTACGACACCGCCCTCGAGGAGTCCCTGCGCTGTGGGGCGACAACGGTTGTTCTTTCCACTGTCCTGCTCGAATCATGATGACGCTGATTCGGATCGGTCTTGCCATTGCCGCCGTCATCGGTGGTGGCGTGTTGGTCAACGCCGCCTTGAACCCGCCGGTCACTTCTTCGTCTCCGCCTTGGAGCGACTGGAGCGCCGCGAACCACAACGCATCCTGCCGCTGATCCACGACCTGTTCCAGACCACCCATTGATCGCGAGGACACCATGGCGACAACCCTTTCTCCCCTGGCCAGCCGACTTCTGATTGGAAGCTGGCTCAGCCAGTTGCTGCTGGCTGGCGTGATCGCACTGGTGGCGCCGATTCCGGTGCGGCCCCTGGTGATCGAAAAGCGATTCTGCAGCGAAAGCCAGCTGAACACCATGTTGGATCGCTATCGGGCGCTGGTGCTGCGCGACAGGCTCGGAATTGAACGATTTCGGCCGGTGATTCTCTATAGCGTATTTGGCAAACAGCAAAGCGATGGGCTGCCCGCCGCCAGCGCCCTGGGCCTGGCCAGCACGGCGGGAGATGGGAACCGCCTGGAGGAGATGCAGCTGCAGGACAACCACCCCACGGCCCTGGTGCTGCGCTGTCAGCAGGCGCCGTGAAACCCCGCAGATAGGCCTGCAGGGAACCTTGAGAGTTGCTGCCAGAACGGCGCAGTAATGGGCATACATCGCTGCTGCCTGTCTGCCAGTGATCAGCCTTTCTTCTTCAGGACAACATCATGAACTCTCATTTCTTTCGGCCAAGAGGATTAATTTCTTCCGTCCCGTGGATGTGCCTTTGGCTTGTCGTGAGCTGGGCCGGTTTTCAAGGCCTTGAACATCGCTTTGGCTGGATTGGGGGTGCTGTTGGAATTTATGCCTCACAGTACTTTCGAAACTGCAGCAATCCCATCCTGATTGCGGCCTATCTTCATGCCATGAAAGCCTGGAGTTGGCGCCCTGAGATATCTGCACTGTTTGCCACTAGTTCACTAGTATTGATGATGATTGACGTTTATTTTTCGCTCCCCATAGTCAAAAAGCCCGCCTGGGGGGTGGAATTGATTTCGCTTCTTATCTTCGCCTTAATGCTTTGCCTTAACATTGCCGTGCTTGCAGCCGGTTTTGAGGGTATCGAAAATGGCATGGGCTTGGTCTGGGCCGTTGTAGCGGTTGCCGCGCTGATGTGCCGCTTTTCGATTGGTTTATTCGGAATCGGAGCTTGTTTTCAGGTCGCTAATGACTGGGGTTGGAACCCAGTGATGGCGGTGCTCTTTGCCGCTGGTCCGTCCATTTGCTTCCTGATTGGATGTCGTCTCAATCAAACACTTTTCCTGGGCCCCCTCCCCTTCCTGAACCAGATCAGGAGGTGGAATTAATCTGAGACCCATCGCCGGTGGCGCCAACAAGCAACAAGCGCTCAGCGCCAGCAGGCCGCACCGATGGAGGGCGGCGATCAATCGGTGAACAGAATCTTCAGTTCATTGCGCCAGTTCCGATCAGGTGCGGGCAGGAATGGCCGCGCCACGGTCCACATCCGTTCGAAATCGTTCAGCAGGGTGCCGGTGAGCAGCGCATCGCTGGCGCGCAGATCGAGCTCCAGCTGGAAGGTATGGATCGCCAGCGCCCCGTGCAGGAACGGCGCCGCCAGCAGCGTGGAGCCGGCGCGATAGAGCGAAAGCGATGGCAAGGTGTCGTAGAGCCGGATCTCCAGATTGGCGGGATGGCGGCAGGCGCGAATCGTGGCCTCCAGGGTTTCCAGGTTGGCGATCACGCTGCCCTGGATGGCGAAATCCTCCGCCAGCGGCTCGGCCGCTTAGCGCTTCAACACCTCCTCCCGCAGCCCCGCAGCCAGGGAATAGGGCCAGGCCAGCAGGATCCGCACCCGCACGCCGGCCTGCAGGCAGCGGCTGAGGTGGGCGCGGTAGTGCTCCAGGTTGGGCGCGAAGGTCTGCAGGATAGCCACCTCCTTGTGATTCTCGACCGCGGGATCGTCCACCTTGTGATCGTCGTCCTTAGCTTGCTCCTGGTTATGCAGGAGCCGCTCAAGGGCGGCGGCGAAGGTATCGGTGGGGAAAGCGGCGTGGATTCGGCTGAGGCCAAAACGGGACAAGCCCGGCCCGCTCCCCTGGTACTGCTGCGCCAGATAACGCTGCAATTGCGGCAGCTTGTAGCCCCTGCCGCTGACATGGAACTTGCGATAAATCGTACGCAGGCGCTGGGTGAAGGCCTCCTCCTCGATCGGACCGTGACGGCGCTGATACTCCTTCAGGAGTTGCTGCTTGCTCTGGCCGGGCTCCTCCTGCAGGCAGTGAATCACCTCCAGCTCATGGGGGGTGAGGGCGTGCTCTTGGCGCTCACCGAGGGTCTGCAGGAAGACTGTCCAGCTCATCGCTGCAGGCGGGATAGCGGGGTCATGGGGAGATTGGTGCTGGCACTAGCCTATACCCATTGGGGTCGTATGAAGGGAAGTTCCAGTATCTTCCATCGCCTTCCATCTGGCCATGATTGACAGATTTTCATGCCGGCATACACCTTCGCTAGCAACGGTTGGATAAGAACCTCCCCGGCAACGGATTGCCTGCTCGGTCTTATCGCCTGGCGTGCGTTGTGGGTAGTGCAGCCCCGGGAACGGCTGAGGGGCTGCGATCCGGCTTGCACCTGATTGCACCTGCCTACATGTTGCCAATATTGACATGGTTAAAGCTATCGAAGATGGTTGATTCAGTGGGCCATTCCACTTCTTATTAACCGTTCTTTCGTTCCCCTACCCCCCCCCCACCCGATGCACATCCTCGCCTTTCTTGGGCCTCGTGCCCGCAATGATCCGCCCTGGTCCCGACCCAACAGCGATGCCCGGCCATTAGTGCTGGGAGTCGCTCTTGGTAGGTCGCCCCTGGCGGCGGCGTGTTTCTGGCCCCTCAGTCGCGTTGGCCGCTGCTAACAAGTCTGGCGCTGGCTGGAAAGTATTAACGATCCGCAGTGCAGACAGTGACGCTTGCTGCGAAGGAATTGCTGCAGTTTGATTGCTTCATTCATTCATTTTCTTGCATTCATTCAGCCATGCTAGGCATTGTTTGCGCTAAAGACTGCCGCCTAATTTCCTGCCATCAGGATGCAAGGACGGCCTGGAAATTCGCCCACGCTTTAGCCTGGAAAACAGGCGTCTATCACTGGGTTGGTAGAGTTCAGTATCCAAGACCTCCATTCATTCATTCATTTGGAGGCATCGCTGGAGCCGCAGGCGGCGGTGCCCCTGCTGGTCCGCATGGAGGAGCATAAAACTATCTGAATATCTACGTCAGAAGGCTGCAGGACGTTCACGGCGGCCCCCTGGAGCAATCCAGGCCCAATCTGGGCGAAACCATCGATTTTTAACAACTGCGCACCAAGTCACCATGAAAGCTTTCGTTAACACTGTTTTAATCTTGTTTGGCTCGGTTTTCATCTTCCGGATGCTGCAATCTGCCTGGCATCCACCCATCACATCTCCTGAGGCAGCCCTGCAGCAGCTCGAGAGCAAGATCCTGCCTGCCATCGACGTGCAAACGGCCGCTCCCATCACCATGGAGCCAACCGTCACGACTGCCTCGGCCCTCACTGCGGCGGATCGCCTACCAGCGGTTGAGGCGTTCCCGCTCTACGGCGGCGATGCGCTGCCTCAGAACCCCGGCAGCGCAGTGCTTCGGATCGAAATCGTGAGTTCGGTGGAGAAGGCTGACGGCCGGCATCCTGAAAATCGTTGGCTGGTGGATGTAGCGGAGCGCTTCAACCAGCGCCGCGAGCGGATCGGCGGCGGACCACCGATCGAGGTGGTGGTCCGCGCCATTCCATCGGGTCTTGGCGCCCAGATGCTGGCAGCCGGCAAGATGCGGCCGGCTGGCTATACCCCCGCCGCCCAGTCCTGGCTGGAACTCTTGCGCCACCAGGGCCTCACCCCCACGCTGATCACCGATAAGCTTGTCGCCAACACCACGGTGATCGCCGTGCGCCAATCCGCCTGGCAACGGCTGAATCAAGGTTCTACAAGCACACCCAGCTTCGCGCAGGTGGTCGACCAGATCCTTGCCGGCAACCTGAAGCTTGGCTATTCCAACCCCTACACCAGTTCGGCTGGGTTGGATTTCCTGCAGACCCTGCTCTGGGTGACAGCCGGCCATGGCCAAGACCGCAAACCCCTGACAGCAGCTGAATTGAACCGGCCCCAGATCATCAAGGGGTTTGATCTGCTGCAACAGAAGATTGCCGGCACCGCACCGACCTACCCCCAATCGATCCAGATGTGGAAAAGCCAGCCCAGTCGCTTCGATGCGGTCGTGATGGCGCACCAGAGCTATACCCAACTGAAGCAGCAACCGGGCTTCGAGGATCTGGTGGAGGTGCCCTTCGGCACGCCCCAAAACTCACCGCTGGCCGCCTTTGCCTGGACCACAGCCCAAGAGCGGCAGGCCCTGGAGCGGTTTGCCCGATTCGCCACCTCCGAGCCGATGCAGGCCCTGGCCCGGCAGCGGGGCTACGGCGAACCGCAAGGCATCGCTGCCGCAGCCAAACCGCCCCAGCCTGATGGCGCCCTGCTCAGCAAGGCCCAGACCCTGTGGAAACAACGCAAGGATGGTGGCCGCACGGTGTACCTGCAGCTGGTGATCGACACCAGCGGCTCGATGAACGAAGACCAGCGCCTCAGCCAGCTTAAAAAGGCAGTTTCCTTAGCCACAACAGCCATCAATGACGGCAATCAGGTTGGCTTGATCAGCTTCAGCGACCATCCCGTGCGCCAGCTGCCGCTTCAGCCGATCAATGCCCAGGGACGCCGTCAACTCATCGCCAGTATCAATAACCTGCAGGCCGATGGTTCCACGGCTCTCTATGACGGTTTGGCCGTGGGCATGGCGGATTTGATGAGAGCACGTCAGAAGGATCCAAACGGTCGCTTCCACCTGCTGCTGCTCACCGATGGCCAACGAACCGATGGGTTGGACTTTGACAATCTGCGTGACGTCATTGATAAGAGCGGCATCGTGATCACTCCGATTGCCTATGGAGAGGTGAATCAAGGCGAACTAAAGGCTATCGCCGACCTTCGCGAAAGTGTGGTGTACCAAGGGACACCAGCTTTGGTTATGCCCCTGATGAAGGACCTATTCCAAACCAATCTCTAAATCAAACTCATAGCCCTTCCCGATGCGCTAATCAGCTTGCAGTTTGATCCCTGCTCGCTTGAGCCCCTTCACCATGGCGTGATCGTTTGGCAATGGGGTCGGGATGGGGGGTGTGCGACAGAGCGCAGAATCCCAGCCATCCAGTGCCACCACCGGTCACCTCCCTGCGGCCATCGCTGCTGGATCTTGGCCGTTCGTTTGGGTTGTGGCGTCTTGCTGCTGATTGGCCTTTCGCGTTCCGCCTCGATCCTGCTCAGCCCAACCACTCCTGCGCCACCGCCGTCGACGATCCACTCCAGGCGGGTGGAGGGCCGAAGGCCGAAGCGCTCGCGGATCGGGGCGCTTACCACGGTCTGATCGCGCGCGGTGATGGCGCTGCGCATCGCGTGAATGGCTGGAGAAGCTTGATTCTCATTCGCCTGCGTCTCCAGCGCCACAGCCCTCCCCCTGATCCAGCCGCTCCACCCAGGCCAGCACCGCCGGGCCCGTGGTGATCGCCTGTTCGGTGTCTGCCGGCTCGAACAGATCCACCGGCGGCGTGTCCTGCAGGGGATAGCGGATAGAGGCGGATCACCTGGGCGCGGATCGCCCGCCAGTGGGGCGATGGGGAGCGGGACATCGCTTGCCAGCGCTCCTGATCATCGCCAGCACGTCATCACCCACCAGGGCTTCCATCAGTTGATCGGTGGCCTATTCGGCCGCGTCTTGGTTGGCGGCCACCACCAGCAGATCGGTATCCGAGAAGCCATCCCAATCGCCCCGGGCCAGCGAGCCGAACAGCCAGACACTGCAATCGTTTGTCCCGAGGGTGTCCCGCAGACGCTGGCGTAGCGCCACGATCAGCCGCTCCCGCTCCCGGCGGCGCAGTGGTGCGAAGGTGCTCTCACTGGCGGGCATCAGCCAATCCTATGGGCGTTGCGAGAGGGCGGGAGACTTGCCTTGGCTGCACGGCGTTGTATAGAAACCTGCCAACATGTCGACACCAGGCACCTCAAGACACCAACTGCTCCAGCCAGGTCTGTAGATCCATGGCGCCGCGGAAATCGAGCAGGGCCAGGGCCAGCCCTTCCAGCTGCGAAAGGCTCATGGCTTCGATCCGGGCGGAGGTGGGGGCGTCAAGGGAACCGCAACGGTGTTCCAGTTGGCGCAGGGCGAGAGTGCTGGCCTCGCGGCGGCGGCCTTCTTCCCGTCCCTCCTGTCTCCCTTCCGCAAGGATGTCCTGGAAGGCGCGGGTGTGGCGCCAGAAGTCTTTGGAGATGCCGAGGGTGGCCATGATTTGGGAGGGGGAAAGACCTTGAAAACGTTCCGAAAGAATAGGCACGACTAGCTCGATCAGATCCGGCCTTAGCGCCACGATTCTCTGCGCACAGGGTCCGAGAGCTGGCTCCTTTTGCACCGGCAGGGTCAGCAGGGCCAGCAGGGGATCGAGATCGGGTTGGCGGGCAAGAGCCTGCAGATCCACCCAGGTGACGTCCTCCTGGAGAAAGCGCTGCAGCAGGCGGGGCTGGCTGGAACCCAGGGCCAGGCGTCGGTGGGCAAGAAGCACAAGCACCTGCAGATGCGCCACCTCCTCGTGCTGTTGCAGCAGGCGGAAGGTTTCGGCGCCAAGGCGGCGGTGGAAGCGTCGATCGGCATGCATTTGCACCTCCAGGAGCACCACCGGCAACACTTCGCTACCGCCGGGCTGCTGGCGGGGCCAGAGCACGCCGTCGGGATGGTAGGCCACCTTTTTGAGGGCCACCGGCCGGAAGATGTAGGCCGTTTCACGTTCGGGTTCGGCCTCCGGGCCGGTACTGGAGCTGGGGTCTGCAGCGGCAAGTCCGGGCAGGAGATGACACACCAAATCAGGCATGGCCCGGAACAGCTCGGAATACCAGTGGTCGCTTGGCAAGACAGTGGCTGCACACGGCGGTAGGGGTGGCAATGGCGCCCCATGGATTCAGTGCCACCGCCTGTCACCACCTGGCCGCCATCGGCGGCAGGAGCGTCATGGTTAGCCCCCCCAATGGATTGACAACGACCGCACCTGGGCAGCGGTGAGGGCGTTGTGTTGGGGGAAACCGACGGAGGTACGAAGCCAGATCCGCCTCAGCCCTCCCCCTGAACCAGCCGCTCCACCCAGGCCAGCACCGCCGTGGCCGTGGTGATCGCCTCTTCGCTGTCGCTCGGCTCGAACAGATCCATCGGCGGCGTGTCCTCCAGGGGATTGCGGCTGGTCACGGTCATGCGCGTCAGAGCCCGCAGGGGCAGGTGGGGAAGCAGGCTTGGGCGTGGAAGCCGTTGCGGCTGGCCACCGCAGCCAGTTCGAGATCATTGCGGGCCTGGCGCCACCAGGCTCGGGGTCGCGCCTGGCTCATGGCTCCGGATGGAGGCGGATCGCTTTGGCGCGGATCGCTCGCCAGTGGGGCGAGGGGGAGTTGGCCATCGCCTGCCAGCGCTCGTGATCAATCGCCAGCACGTCATCACCCACCAGGGCTTCCATCAGTTGATCGGCGGCCCGTTCGGCCTCGTCTTGGTTGCCGGCCACCACCAGCAGGTCGGTATCCGAGAAGCCATCCCAATCGCCCCGGGCCAGCGAGCCGAACAACCAGACGCTGCAGTCGTTTTGTCCCAGGGTGTCCCGCAGGCGCTGGCGCAGCGCCATGATCTGCCGCTCCCGCTCCCGGCGGCGCAGTGGTGCGAAGGTGCTTTCGCTCGCGGTCATTCGGCAATGCTATGGACGCCGCCAGAACGCGGTACTCGCCCTGACGATCCTCTGAAGCCGTGAAGAGGGCGTTGTCAGGCGGCGGCGCCTGAGCCACTCCGAGGGGGCCTGGCTCACCAGGGCCGATCCAGTGCATCAAAATTCCGATCCAGGCTGAGGATCGTGGCCCCATCCAGCCGCTCCGGCAGCGCCTTAGTTATTCGCGAGACCCTTCGGGATCGTTGCGCCGCTGACCTGGCTTTCCCCCCTATCCGACTCCCCCTTCTTTTTTGTTGCCATGGCCGGCCGCGCCAGCCTCAATGCCAAGAACCTGGAAGCGCTGGGGCCCGCCCGCTTGGCGGAACTGCTGCTGCAGCACACCGAGGGCAATGCGGCTGCGCGGCGGGCGTTGCGGTTGGCGTTGGCGGAGCAGCGGGGGCCGCTGGAGATGGCGCAGGAGGTGCGCAAGCGGCTGGCTGCGGTGGAGCGTTCCAGCAGTTGGCTGGATCAGAAACGGCGCGATGCCTTGCTGGCGGATCTCGATCGGCAGCGCCAGGCGATTGCGGGGCCGATTGCCGCCCACGATCCCGATCTGGCCGTGGAGTTGCTGTGGCGGTTTCTCGATCTGGCGTCGTCGCTGCAGTATCGCTGCGACTGCAGCGACGACGCCGAACTGCCGCTGTTTCACCAGGCCAGCGCCGATTTAGGGCAGGTGGCCTGCCGCGCCAAGGGGTCGACGGCGGCCCTGGCGGAGCAGGTGACAGCGGCGCTGCTGGAGAACGAGGGCGGCGAAGTCGACCACCTGATTGAGCACCTCAAAGAGGCCTTGAAGCCGGATGGTTTGGAGCAATTGCGCCAGATGATGGAGGCCAAGCGCCCCCCTCGTAGGAGCGACGTCAAGCAGGCGGCTGGAGAGGCCGCCAGCTTCGATGGCGAAGATGAAGATGAAGCAGCAGAAGACGGTAATGGTTATATTTACGCACCTACTTTTAATTCGGATTACGAGCCAGATGGCGACGAGGACTTCGAAGTTGAATACGATGTTGACTTCGAATCAGACTACGATGATGAAAGCGAATCAGGTTATGAAGAAGACGATGAAGATTACGACCTCAATCCCGACCCCCGCGACCTCCGCCAGACGGTGCGCCTGGCGATGCTGGCCATCGCCGATGCCCTGGGTGATGCGGAGGTCTACCTGGCCGAATATCGCGATCACGAGCCCACTGCCCTGAAGCGGCCGCTGGTGGCAGCCCGCGTTGCCCAGCGGCTTACGACTGCCGGCCGCGCCGAAGAGTCCCTGGCGTTACTCGATGCAGCCAAGCCCTCGGCGGACCAGGCGCCGCCGGGCCCCGGCCCCTGGATCGATGCCCGTATCGCCGCCTTGGACCAGCTGGAGCGAGGCGAAGAGGCCCAGCAATTGCGCCGGTCGTTTGCCCTGTTGCGCCTATCGAATCAGCACCTGCGCGACTACCTCAAACGCATGCCGGCCTTTGAGGATGGCGAGGCCCAGGAGCGGGCGCTGGATCTCGTGCTCCAGCACCCCTATTTCGGGCCAGCCCTGGAGTTTCTGCATCAATGGCCCGATCGTCGCCGCGCCGCGCGCTTGATCCTGGCGCGGCCCGATGAGCTCGTTCGTGCCGATGAAAAGGTGCTGGCCGCAGTGGCTGAAGCGCTGGAGGCCGAGCAACCCTTGGCGGCCACGTTATGCCTACGGGCCCTAATCGAATCGATTGTGGAGCAGGCCCGCTCCAACCGCTACCGCCACGCCGTGCGCTACCTGGCCAGCTGCCGCCGCCTGGCCGGCGCCATTGATTCCTGGGGGACGATTCCCGATCACAACAGCTACATCAATGAACTGTTGTACGCCTATGGCCACCGCAGCGGATTCATGAACCAGCTGGATCCTGACACCCTGTTCATCTCGAAGTTGCCAGGGGATCAGTTGGAGGCAGACTGGAGCTGACACGCAACTACAACAACGACCCCTGATGCTCCTGCGGCGGCAGCTGGGGGGCGACCTGCTGCTGCTCCTCGGCTTCGCCGGCCTTCACCTCCAGGGCCTGCTCGATCACGCGATCGGTGAGGGCGTCGAAGTAGGCCGCCAGGGTGCTCTGCAGCTCCTGGAATTCTGGCCAGAGCGTGTCGTTCACGAAGCTGCGGCTCAGGCGGGCCATCACGGTGGTGCGGCGCTGGCCGCGGTAGCGGTAGGGGCGGATGCCATAGCGGCGCATCAAGGCCACGAACAGATGGCGCGACCACTGATCGGCGAGCGTGAAGCGGAATTCGATCGGCGGTTCCTCCGCCTCCAGCTGCTTCAGCCGGGCCTGGATGCGCTCGCGGGCCCGTTCGGCCGCCTGCCGTTCCCCCTCGCTGCCGGGCCGGGCATGGAGCGCCTCGATCCGGCGCAGCTTCTCCACCAGCTGCTCTTCGGGACTGTGCGGCGGAGCGCTGCGGCTAGGAGGGGGCGCGGAACCTCCGAAGCCTTGGTTCGCCTGGCGGGAGCCCTGACGCTGTTTGCTGCTTCGGTTGTTGGGGTTGCTGGTGCGGCGGCCGATGTCTGCTTCGGCGAGTAGGCGCCTCAGGGTAAGGGGTGACTTGGGGGTAGGAGGCGGCGGTGGATACAGAGGTTGGCCCCAAGTGCCATCCCATCGGCTTCAGTGGGAATAGCTCTCGCTCCCCAACCCAGGGCAAACGCCCAATCCCCGCCAACCGCAACCCCTAAGGCCTCTGCGGCTGCGGCTGATAAAAAAACCCATCCCCCGCAGGCTCCTGGCGCACCACCGAGCAGCGCGTGGCCACGCGCCACAGGGCCCGGTGGATGGGTGTGGGGTCGTAGCGCACCAGCTCGGGGAACTGCCGCTGCAGCAGGGCCGAACCGCGCCAGGCGTTGTAGTGGGGGATGGCCGAATTCACGTGGTGGCACACGTGGGTGGAGCCGATGCCGTGGTGGAGCAGGTTGATCAGGGGGCCGTAGGGGCGATCCACCGTCTGCAGGGCGCCCTTGGCCCAGGTCCACTGGTCGGCGGCGAAGTGGGGGATGTCGGTGTCGGTGTGCTGCAGCCAGGTGTAGGTCACCAGCCAGGCATTGATCACCAGGAGGGG
>JAPLIE010000170.1 GCA_026389265.1 Cyanobacteriota bacterium
CTCATCCCGTTCAGCCCCGGCGGTGAAATGCAGGGCGGCAGCCCCATTGAGGTTGCGCTCCTCGATCAGCCGCAGCATCCAGATCTTGCGGGAGCGGCTCTGGGCGAGGCTCCAGGGACTGAGCTGGCCGATCGTCCGCACAAGGTAGGGAACGCCGGCGTGGCGGGCCTCACGCATGGCCCAGGTGGAGGGAAACGAGAAGATCGCATGCACGTGGAGCAGGTCGTAGTCGTGAACATGGCCTTTCAGCCACCGCACCAGATCGGGGCTGAAGGCGAACTCCCGCAGAGCGTGAACGGGTGGACTCCAGCGCGGAAAGGCGATCAACGGAATGCCCTGGCGGTCGATCCACTGTCCGGTGGGCAGGGAGGCATCCACACCCGGACCATGGTCATTGGTGGTGAGGATCGAGGCATCGACGCCCCGCTGGCGTAGGGCCCCCACCATGTCCAGTACAGCCTTGCTCGGTCCGCCCCGCAGCGGGCTGATCGAGGGGATCACATGGAGAACTCGAAAGCTCGGGCTCATCGGTCTAACGGGGCAGGCGATCGCCCGATGACCCGCATCACCCCGGCCCGGATGCCGACTACGGCAGCTTCCACTGTGAAGGCTCTCTCCACCAGCTGCTGGCCTGCCTCGCCCATCCGGCGGCTGGCTTCCGGATCCCCTGCCATGCGGACCAGGCAGGCCGCCAGCGCCCCGGGATCGCCACAGGGGTAGCTCAGGCCCGTTTTTCCTTCGATGATCAGGTCTTCTCTGCAGCCCACCAGGTCGCTCACCACGGCCGGCAGGCCGCAGGCCATGGCCTCATTCACCACCAGCCCCCAGGTCTCGCCATGGTCGGAGGGGAGCACCAGGCAGTCGCTGGCGGCATAGGCCGAGGCGATCGCCGATTGGTTGAGGAAGCCGGCAAAGCTCACGGGCAGGCCATCGACGGCCACCTGAGCGCGGCAGGCCTCCTGCAGATGGCCGCTGCCCACGATCAGCAGGTGAATGGTTCCCGCCCTCGTGTTGGATTGCTCCTGAAGGATTTGCATCGCCTTCAGCAGATCCTGGGGCCGTTTTTTCTCCTGAAGCTTGCCAGCGAAGAGGAAGCAGAAGGCGCCCTCCGGGATCCCCCAGCGCTGGCGAAGGGTCTGGCGTTGGGTGCGCTGCTCGGCGGCCTGGGCCGCGAAGCTGGCGTTGTCGATGAAGTGGGGAGAAGAGATCAGTCGATTCTCAGACACGCCATTGCTTCGGTACCAGCGGGCATTGGCCTGGCCCACCGGCAACCCCACCGCCACGCCCCAGAAGAGGAAACCGTAGATCCGATTGAGCAGCCAAGAGCGAGGCCTGGCGCCATTGGAATCCATCCGCAGGATCACCGGGATCCGCAGCAAACGCGCCACCAGATGCACTTGCACCAGGCCCAGGAAATGCCATCCCGTCAGGAAGATCGCGTCCGGCCGCAGCCGGGAGGGCCCCCAGCCCAGTTCCACCAGGGGGTTTGCCAGCCACACCCCGGCGTAGCCGCTGGTGATGCCCCGGCCGCGGCCGCTGCGGGCCTGGTGCCAGCGGTAGCCCTCAAGCAGGGGCACATCCCAGGTGAAGGCCTCGCCGAAGCCCAGCCCCTGGGTGCGCGCATCCGGCAGCGAGAGATAGATCACGTCGCTGGCCATGGCCGGATCGGCCTCCAGAGTGAGGAACATGGGTGTGTGGTATTGCACCGGATGGCTGCCCACCACCAGCAGCCTGGGGGTGCGGGTGGGGAGCAGGGCTGGCCCCCCGGCGTTGAGCCGCAGCGCCCACACCAGGCCCCTCAGCTCGGCCAGCAGGGTGGCCGGAATCCACCAGGGATGGCTCAGGTGGTGGCGGGTCCGCACCGAGGTCAGTAGATCCTTGCCAGATCCCGCCAGGGCCTCCGTGAGGGGTTGGCTGCGTAGACGGTAGTAATAGCGACCTACAGCATGGTTAGGGCGGAAGGTGACCAGGTGCTCACCATAGCTGCGGGTACCACCCTGACTAGTCTTGAGATGGTGAATTAGCGCATCAGGCTCGTAATGGATGGGAAGACCAGATTGTAGCCAGCGATGGCAGAACTCTGCCTCGAAGCGGTAGGCAACTTTGACAAAGTTTGCATCAAATCCCCCGATCTCCAAGGCAAGTCTTCGGGGCATCGAGACGTTGCATCCGATGAATTCTTTAACCTCTTGGCGCTTGAGGCTGTTGAATAGGAAAATAGAGTCGTCTGGGTCGGCTTTGCCTTGATGCCAGGTTTGGAGCACCCTGCCTGCAACCAGCGCCTCCGGAGCCGATTCGGCAGCCCGCTGATGGGCCACCAAGAGCATGGGACCCGGAATGATGTCGTCATCGACAAATAGCACCCTTTCGCCTCTGGCTTCCAGCAGCGCTCTGTTCATCGCCGGGGTGATGGCTGGGGTTGACAGCCGAAACCAACGTAGGCGGCCTGTCTGGTTCCACTCAGATAGCTGGTACTCAGTTGATTCGTCATGGCGAGGGGTCTGATCGACCACCACGACCTCCCAGGGCGGAGGATCAAGAGCAAACAAAGCGTTGAGGCTATCAACCAGCACCTGATCACGGCCGTAGGTGACGATGGCGACGGTGATCTTCATCGTAAGCGGCTCAGCTTCAGCCTCGCCTTCCAATGCCAGGGATTGAGTTTCACCGCCTGGAGTAAATAGCTTCGAGCCAGATCTGGATGTTCGTCCAATAGGCAGGCTCCGATGAAGTAGGCGCCTGCTGCTTCCCGAAGCGGATTCCTTGGCGCATGACGGCAACGTTCGCTGAGCGCTTCCGCCTCTGCCAGCCAGGGCTGCTCGGAATCACCGGAGCGGCGGGCTTGGGTGGCTCCCACGATCAGGGCGTGGAACTGTTGCTGCTCTTGGCGGCGGCTGCCGCTGATCGAATCTGGCGAGAGGGTTGCCTCGTAGAGGACTTCGGGCACCACCAGATGGGGACCCAGTTCGACCATGCGGCTCCATAGATCGATATCCTGGGCATAGTAAAAAGCGGCACGGTATCCGCCTGCCTGCTCATAGGTGCTCCGGCGCATCATCACGGATCCGTGGTATGCGGGACCGGTCAATCCATCAGCCAGGGTTGTTTCGTCAACCGTGTTGATGGCAGCGGTAGCTCCCTCGGGCACCACTAGTCTGGCGTGGCTGGAGCAGAGGCTGGCCTCGGGATGCTCCTCTAAGCAGTACACCTGCCGAGCCAGGCGACCGGGCAATGATCGGTCCCCACCTGCGTCCTGCCGAGCGATGAAGGTGCCTCTGGCGAAGGCACAGCCATCGATCAAGGATCGGGTGAGGCCCTGCCCTGGCCGAGTGACCACGCGAAGGCGGGCATCCTGCCCTGCCAGGTCAGCCAGAATCTCTCCAGTGGCGTCGGAAGAACCGTCGTTCACCACCACAATCTCAAAATCAACCCCGAGTTGGTCGGTCAGGGAGGCCAATGTCGAAGGGAGTGAGTCGGCGCTGTTGCGCACGCCCATCACTACGGAGACGAGTGGCGAAGAGTATTCAGTTGTCATGACGACCCCCCCGAAATTGTCTCAGTAGACCACGCAGGGAGACACTCAGCCGAGCAGCCCCGCACCACCCAAAAACAATCGCCATCATGCGATATACCCGGTACTCGAGCCTTCCTCGGACCTCAGGGGTGGATGCCGCAAGGGCAAGTTGAAACAGGTTGCGGGATGTCTCCGGGATCCCAGCCAGACCGCATTGGCGACTGAGCAGGAACGCGGAACGCGAGAAATGACGCATTTCAGGGCTGCTGTTAGCAATGCCGGCCGCTCTGGCGCATTGGAAGAGGGAGGCTTGGGCCTGGGCACGGTGGGAGAGTTTGCGAGGATCTTCGCAGCCCTCATCGCTGAGGTGGCCATCGGCCAGATGGATCCGCCGTACGGACACCACTTCAGGTACCCAGGCGAGCCTGGCCCCCGTGGCCCCCGCCCGCGCGTCGTACTCCCAGTCCTCCTCATTGATCCAACTGCGCCAGGGACCGATCCGATCCAGCAGGTCACGGCGGTAGAGGGGACAACTGGTGGTCCACCAGCGTTCCACCAGCAGATGGGGGAACAGGGTGTTTCGCACTTGGCCAGTGCCGCGCATCGGGCCACGGCGCTGCACCGGCTGAATCGAGTGGTTTTCCTCCAGGCTCGGCCCGTAGCTGATCTGGCAGTCGGGTTGTCGCCGCAGGGCAGCCACCTGGGCGGCGAATTTGACCGGCAGCAGCAGGTCGTCGGAATCCAAGAACTGAATGAAGCTTCCCCGAGCCCGGTCCAGCCCCCGTTGCCGGGCTGCACCGGGACCAGCATTGGGCTGGTGGATCACCAGGATCGAATCCGGGCTGGAGCGGGCCAGGCTCTCCGCCACGGCGGCGGTGTCGTCGGTGGAGCCGTCATCCACGATCACGATCTCGATCGGCCGATAAGTCTGGGCCAGGACGCTAGCCACGGCTTCCCGCAGCAGATCAGAACGATTGTACACCGGAATGATGGTGCTCACCAGCTCAGGATCGCGTTCGGTGGTCGGGGCCATGGGTTCAGTTCGCTCCATCGCCTTTGTGGCGCCGCCGCCAAAGGTCTTCGATCCGCTCCCGGGCCGGAAGAAGCATCAGGGTGCGAGCCCGCTCGAGATTGGGATTGTCGCCTTCGCCCTTGAGGGCTTGGCTCCGGTGCCAGAGGTGCACGATGGGTTCGTATCCCCAGATCCAGGTGGGCAGTGTGAGACAACGGTCCCAGAATTCATTGTCTTCGCCTCCCCAGCCCCGGAACGCCTCATCCATCCCACCCACCCGGTTGTAGGCCTCGGCCGTGATCGCCATGCTGCCGCCAGCTTCCAGGTTCTGCACGATGTAGGCGGCCGGCACCTCGTCGTAGGGGGCCCCGTGGGTGAGCACCGCCTGGCTGTGCTCCGGGTGGAGGTAAAAGATAAAGCGTTTGGGGTTCACCACCGCGTAGCCGTTGTCGATGCGCCGCAGGATCCGCCGGGCATAGCCGCGGGGCACGAGCATGTCGTTGTCATGGAGGAGCAACACCGGCGAGCGGGCTTCTCGAGCCCCCACATTGAAGGTGTGGGAGCGGTTGTAGGGGGCTTCCGGCTCGGCCAGCGGCGCGTGGATGTGACGCACCCAGGCCGGCAGGGTTGCCCCGATTCGTGGCGCGTTGTCCTGTTCGATGACCAGGCATTCCAGGGTCACCCCTTCCTGATCCGCTAGGGATTCCAGGGTGGCCAGGAGCAGGGGGAGGCGCTCGGTGCCCCGGTGGCCGATCAGCACGCTGATCTGGGGGGCACCGCTGAACGGTTCCGGCGCCGGACGCCGTCCGATCGGCGCATCCCCCAGGCAGCGCCGCAGAAGGCGCTGGGCCAGCCGGGGCTGGACCTGGGAGGCGTGGAGACGGGAGGTGTAGGTCCAGGAGCAGGCGAAACCTTCACCATCGGGAGCCGGCTCGAGGGTTTCACTGCGGTTGGCCAGGCCGAGGTAGCGGCGGGAAGGCGAGCGCAGGGCCCGCTCCCAGCGCCAGCGGTCCTTCAACCACACGCCGAGTTGCTCACGCCGCGTTGGTGATCCCTGCTCAGTCATGGGTGCCTGTGCCGCGGTCGAGCGCTCCGGCCAGCTGCAGCAGCGAGGCGTCATCGCCGCTGGCATGGCCGCTATGGGGCCATTCGCTGCCCGCCTCGCGATGACGGAACCGCCTGCGGAGCAGCCGGCGAAGCCGTTCGGCCGTCTCCGGTCCGAGTCGCCGGTCCAGCCCACCAGCCGCGGCGATGGGGACGGCCCGGCCCGGCGCCGGCAGGGGGGCGAGTGCCGCAACAGCTAGGAAGGCTGCCATCCAGGCGGCCAGGGAGGCGTCCCGCGAATAGCGCCGTTTCACCAGATTGAAGCCTGCTGGACCCAACTCTCGCAGCTTGGCCGGATTTCGGAGGCACACCAGCTGAGCGGCTGCCTCTCGGGTGTCACCCACGGGGAAAAGCAGGGCAGTGCTGCCGTGCACCAGGGCACCTTCCAGCCCTGATCCCACGTATCGGCTGCTCACTACCGCCAGACCGGCGGCCATCGCCTCCCAGGCCACGATCGGTCCGGTTTCCCAAGCGGAGGTGATCAGTAGCACCTGATGGGTTCGGTAAACCCGCTGGGCCAGTTGCGACCGCGGAATCGCGCCGGTGACGGTCACCTGGCCGGCGGTGATTCTGGCGGCCAGGGAGGCCTCCACCAGGGTGCGCTCCGGGCCGTCGCCGGCGATGGTGAGCTGAAAGGGGATGTCCAGCCTGTCCAGGTCCTCGAGGATCGGAGCCAGGTCCTGCACCCGCTTCTGGGCCCGATCCAGCCGCCCCACCCAGGCGATCCGCAGCGGCTCCGTGCCGGCCTCCCCGGTGGCGGGAGCCGGCTCGACCCACTCGGATCCCAGCTCAACCCCGTAGGACGCATAGAACACCCGCTCGGCCTCCATCCCCCCGAGGGCGCGGGCCAGTTCGCCGCTGAGGCGGTTCGTCACCACCAAGCCATCGAGAAGGTCGTTCTGGTCGCGTAGATCGGCGAAGTAGTCCGCCTCGATGGCATGCAGGGTCATCACCAGGTGGCCGTGGAAGTCTCCCCGGCGCCGCAGCCGTCGGACCGCGGGGTAGAGGGCCGCGATGTTCACCCCTGCCACCACATGGTCGGGATGGGCCCGCAGCAACTGTTCCAGCGCCAGGATGCGTCCGGCCTCGCTGCCGGTGGGGTTGCGGAAGGGGATCGGCGCCAGGCTGGGGTAGCGCTTGGCGTAGGGGTCCCGCCGATGGATGGTGTCATCGGGTACGGCCACCGTTACCTTGACGCCTCGCTGGCGCTGGTCGGCCACCAGATCCGCCAGCCAGTCCTGCACGCCCCCCAGCAGATAGGCGGAAGGTGCTACGAAGAGAAGATTCACGCTGGCCGGTCGGGGTAGAGGACCGACCCCTTCCAGGCCTCGGGCGGGATCGGTTGCAGCGGCAGGACGGTCACGGGGAGCCGGGGCCGCACATGGCCATGGAGCTGCTTGATGAACACCCCTTCGCCTGGGGGGCAGGTTTCCCACTGGGCGTCGAAGTGGGACTGGTTGGCCGAGGTGTACTTCCCCCAGACCCGTCCGGAGATGTCGTCGAACGAGGTGGCCTCGGGTTTGTGGTCTTGGTGGCGGATGTAGCCGCACAGATGGTTGGCAATTCCCACACCGGCCAGGCCGGCTCGGGCGGTGTAGTCCATGTCCTCGAAACCGATGCCCGGGAAGCCAGGGTCGAATGCCCCGACCCGGGCCACCGTGGCTGGAGCGATCACGAAATGCGACCAGGAGCTGTTGAGCAGGCTGAGGTCCACGCTGGACCAGCTGAAGCCCTCCGCCCACCGGCGCAGGAATCCATCAACGGCCAGGTCGTCGTTGAGGATCAGCAAAGGGCGATCGGCGGGGGAAGCGGCCAGCATCGCGTTCCAGAGGGTGGTGAGGCCGTGGGCGCGGTCGTAAAGAACGAAGCGCTGGTGGCGCGGCGCTCCCTGGCAGATCTCTCGCTCGAAGCGTTGAAGATAGGCGGCCTGAGCTTCCGGTGTGCCATGACCATTAACGGCCACAGTGATGCTCACTTCGGGAAAGATACGGATCAGTTTCTGGTGCAACGGCTTGAAGTAGCTCTCATACCGTTCGCTGTAGGTGGTTACTCCAATGCTGAAGGTACCCGCTAGATCGCTGCGCGCTTGCAGAAATAGTATCGGGATCCTACGGCGCAGGGCCCAGCCGGCCTCGCGTCCGGCGCAGTAAAGACGGTATCGGAGGTTGCCGGCGGGTGCCAAGGAAGATCAGGAAGAGTGGAGGGTAGTCCGGTGGGTTCTGCCGCCGGATAGGGAGGCGATTGCCTCACGTAAACGTGGGTAGCGGTCAGGCGGCATGATGTACTCGCGGAAGCAGCGGTGACAGTTGTCCCGCATGGAGGGAAGATGGGTGCCGATGTGGTGAATGGCGGCGAGGAATTGATCATAATTTTCGACCAGAACACCGCAGTCGTAGTCTTCAATGAAACGGAAGCTCGGCTGCCGGGTTGCGATCACCGGTACTCCCATGGCCAGAAACATACAGAGACGGTTAGAACTGGTCCCCATGTGCTGGAACTGGGGGGCGGGATTCGTGTAGATCGCCAGTCCGATGTCGAGGCCTACGGCGGACCGCCAGGCCTCCTGCCACCCAAGTCGTTCCTCCTGCAGGTAGAGGCGACCCTCCACTCCGAGGCGCCGCAGCAGGAATAGACACAGGGGGCTGACCGCCAGCGGTTGAATCACGGCCTGGAGGCTCGGCTCCTCTTGGAGCGCCTGCACGAGCCAGTCGGCCCCAGCGGTGAGATTGAAGGCTCCCGATGAGGCGATCACCAGACCATCCTGCTCTAGGCCCCAGCGTCGACGCAGGCTGCTGCGCAGCTCCAGTTCGGGCTCGGGGGGCTGATGGAAGCAGCCGGGATAGACCACCACCTTGGCGTCGGCCGCCAGTCCGGCGTACTCCCGGAGCAGGTTCACACGGGAGTCGTCGTTGACGATCGTGAAGTGCGAGCGGCGCATGGCCCAGCGGCAGAGTTGTTTCCAGCGCTCCGGGCTGTTGCCCCGGTAGCCGCCGGATTTGATCTCATCCACCAAGGAGAAACAGGGGCGGCCCGTCAGGGCGGAGAGCAGTCCCACCACGGCCAGGGGATCCTCGCTGGTTCCGGAGAAGCAGTCGAAGTTCCACCAACGCCGGCTGAGCAGATGGCGGCGGAGCCAGTGGATCGAATACTCGGCCTGGTGGGTGTGCACATCCGGTCCGTACTCAGCGGGATCCTGCGGCGTGCCCGGCGCAAACACGTGCACCGCGTAGCCGCAGCTCAGGAGCGCCTCGATAATGGCCCGGTTTGGAGGGGAATAGAGAAGTTCAGGCACCAGGAGGAAATGGGCCGCTCGGCGCTGGCGAGGGGAGGGAGAGCGCGGCATGGCGTTACAGAGCCACCGGCACTCGGTGGGTACTCAGATCCCGGGGAAGATCCACGCGGCCGGCTTGGTAATCCGCCAGGAAGCGCTGGGAATAGGCATTGATGAAAGCGGAGGGAAACTCCCGTCGGGGGCTTTGGGGAGGCGGGGCCCCGGCCGGCCCGGGTTTGGTGGTGATCACGCGGTCGTACCAGTTGTGGTAGTGGGTGATCTGGCCATCGACCCCGTAGAAGTTGCCAAGGCCATAGCGGAGATGGCCCAGCTCCTCACTCCAGAGCGTGGCGTCCGGACCCGGGGTGAAGAAGGCTTCCGGCTCAGCATTGGAGGCATAGACATTCATCGGATGCCAATGAAATCCGCGCTCCGCCAGGCGGTTGGGAATGTTGTGGGTCACGTGGCCGCCGGAGAAATCGAATTCACGCCGGGGTACGGGAATGGGAATGCGCCGCTTCCAGATGAGCTTTCGGGAGCGGCGCAAGCCTTCGGTGGTGAAGAGGAGAAAGGAACTCTCGGGCATGCCCGCTCCGAAGGGGCGGGTGAGGGGCCCGCAGCCGATGTCCTCGGGAGAGATCAGCACCGTGTTTCCCGAGAGTTTGGCGGTGCAGCGCTGGAGCCAATCGGGGGCCAGCAGGATCACATCGGCATGGAGCAGCAGGGTGTAAGTACCCCGGGAACGTCTTACGAGTTCCTGCAGAGCTTCCGGCTGGCTGCAACTGCGGATCAGAACCTCGGCTCCGTGGTCGCGGGCGATCGCGGCGGAGGCATCGCCGGAATCGTTATCGAGTACGCAGATGTGCAAGCGGGCCGAACCGGTGGTCCGACGCAGTGATTCAAGGCAATGGGGCAGGAAAAGGGCGCTGTTCCAGCTGGTGATGCCAACGTAGAGATCGGGGTCGTTCATGGCCCTGGATTGGCTGGAGTCGGAAAGAGGGATAGGCGCTTGAGCAGCCGCACCGGCAGGCTGCCATGAATGCGATTCAGATAATTTTCACTGGTTCCGCATTGTATAACTAATTCGGCAACTTGTTCCCGGAGGGATGTAAAGGCACCATTTTTAGCGTAAACGTAGGCTAGTTCCTCGCTAGTTTTGCTGCGTTGTTTCACGGTTTTAGCCTCTGGATAATAGCGCATAACAGCCAGCTTCTCTTCGATCATGGCTGCCTTGGTGTTGCGGGAGAAGCGAAACCAAAGATCGTAATCCATGAGCAGGTGCAGCTGTTCATCGACGCCGCCCACATTCTGCCACAGATTCTTTGTCCAGAAACAGCACTGCTGCATGACCCACTGGTCATTCTTCCAATTCATCATTGTGGCCTCGTCCATCGGCAGGGGCGGAATGTGGCGAAGAAAGTGATGATCAAGGCTGATCACATCTCCCGCTCCCACCGCGAATTCCAAACCGGCATCAGCCTGAAAACAGGCAGCCACCCGCCAAAGGGTATCGGGCAGAAGGTAATCATCGGAATTCAGCCAGAAGAAGATATCGCCGCTGGCTCGAGCAAACCCTTTATTGATTGCATTCGATTGCCCCGTATCTGGTCCCGGGAGCACAGCGCTCAACTGCTCACGGTAGCGGTTCAGGATTGCTGCTGTTCCATCACTGCTGCCGCCGTCGGCCACGATGATTTCGAGATCGGGATAATTCTGATGGATCAGAGAGAGCAGCGTGTCTTCGATCGTTTCAGCCTGGTTCAGGGTTGGGATCACCACCGAGAAGCGCAGGGGCACGGGTGCTGATCCAGGCGAGTTGCGGAAGCTACCCGGATCGGTTTGGTCCGAAATCTCCCAGCCGTAGAGGTGGGCGCAGGGATGGGGAGAGATGGTTTGATTCATGCTTTCGGCCGGTCCGCCAGCACCTGTTTCCAGTGCGCCATCGTGAGGAGGAAGGCGAGGCTGCGGGTGCGGTCCGAACCGGCTCGGTGCTGGTTGATGATCTCGCTCACCGTCGCCGAATCGACCAGGTCGTCCAGCAACTCAAGCCTGGAAGTTAGGCTTTCCTGGAGGGCGCTTTCCCGGTACCAACCGCTGCTTCGGTCGTAGGAGATGTAGGGGGTTCGACGCATTAGGGGAGTCCAGTACAGGGGAGGTGCCTTGCGAAGCATCCGTTGGGGCTGGAAGCCGTTCTCTTCAGAGAAATCCAACAAGTCAGGCTGATTCTTTTCAATCGCAAAGCGGTGCCAGTTGGAGCCTAGTTTCCAGCCTGCTGGCAGGTTCCAAATGGCCTGCAGCCATTCGCGGTTGTGGAAGGGAGAGCGCCACTGGCTGGAGGCCTGGTACATGGCGATGCCATTGGCATAGAAATTGGGAACCCGCTGTTCGAAGTAGTAACGGGTCAGGCCAGGCAGGAAAGAATGATGACAATACTGCCGCAGTCTTGAGACGCGGGACGCTATACCGGGCTCCTCTAGCTGGGCGGCAAACTGGGGGGACAGACCCACAAATTCGTGCGGTAAAAAGGTGGGGTGTCGGTGCAGCTTCAATCCCCAGAAGCGATTGAGGGCGACTCCAGGAAAACGATCGCCTAGGCGCCCTAGTTGACCACGATCAAAATAATAGGAGCGGGCAAATTCTCCAAGGGTTCCAACGAAGAAGGAACTTGTGCTTGGAATCTTTGCCTTGAGGGGATAGAGATAGGTATGCCAGTGCCACGCTGTCTTGGTTCCGTTGGTGAGGCTTGAGATTTCAGGTGCGTGGGTGAGGAAATCATCAAGTTCGATTCGCACTAGGTCATGCTGCAGTCCAAAGCGTCTGGCGATGGCGCGTGCCACGTTGACATCGGAGCACTCGTCGGTGCCCATCGTGATTAGGTGGGGTTTGATTCCTTGCTTGAGCATGGAGCTCAGGATCACCCTTGAATCGAAGCCTCCCGAGAGGGAGAGATAGGGTTGCGGACCTGCCAGTCGCGCCACTTCGGCGTTGAGCGCCCGGATTGCCCCTTCAGGATTGGGAGATTCAGCTCCCAGGCTTTCGACGGCCGAGCGGGTGTCGCGTTTGAGTTCACCATGGGCGACCTGCAGCACAGTACCCGGTGGGACCCGATGAATATCAGGATGCAGGGTGGAATTGTCGGTGAGATTTTCGAGTTGGCAGAGATCACCAAGAGCCTGCCAGTTCCACTTCCAATCCAGTCCAGCTCTGGTAAGAATGTCAACAATGCGACGTCCGTGCACAAAACCCGATCGGCTAATGGCGGCTTGTGTATAGAAGTAGTGCATCGCCCCGACCGGCGAGGTGATGATCGTGCAGAGCCGCTGATCCTCGAGGACTAGTGTGTATTCACCACGCAGATTGCGAAGACTCTCGAAATCACCTTGATGGGCAAGACTCAGAAGTGCAGCTGCGTCAAGTTCGCAATATCCATGGACCGTGATCTGTGTTGCCTCAGATCCCATGGCAGACTGGGATTGGTGATGCCTGGAGAAGACCATAAGCTGAGAGAGGATCTGTTTAAATCAAAAAATTTGCCCCTGCGGCATGGCTTCCGACATGGCGAGGTGCGCCATGGCAAGGATCAGGGGATTGTCCTTGCATCAGCCTGGCAGGTCAAAGTCGGTGCCTTCCTCCCACCCTTTTTACGACGGATCCCTGCCGATCCTGCCGCCTGTGGCCAAAGTTGGAAGTAGCCAGCCCTCCAGGCTCAGTCACCCCCATGGCTGGTATGACAACCGCCCCTAGCCGCTGCTGGACACGGGTCGGGAGCCTGCTCTGCAGTGGGCTGCTGTTGGCTCTGGCCCGGCAGAATCCGCTCGACCCTTTGATTCGGGCCGATGCTGAGCGCTCCAGTCCCTTGGATGCTCGCTCCGTTGCCGTGGTGATCAACAGCGAGGACCCCCTCAGTGAGGCGATCGGCACCCATTACCAACGCGTCCGCCGCATTCCCCCTAATCAGGTGCTTAGGGTTCGATTTCCTCCCCAGCGGGCCAGCCTGGATCCCGGCCGCTTCCAAGCGATCCGGCGCAAGTTGCTGCGCGACACCCCATCCCGGGTGCAGGTCTATGCCCTGGCCTGGGCGGCGCCGTATCGCGTCGGCTGTCAATCGATCACCAGTGCCTTCAGCCAGGGTCTTCACCCCGCCTGGTGTGCCGATGGATGCCAAGTCACCAGGATCAGCCCCTATTTCGCCAGGGGGGAGGTGGCCCGGCCCTGGGACGACTTGCGCATCCGGCCCTCCATGTTGCTGGCCGCTAGCAACGAAGCAGCGGGCCGGGCCCTGATCGATCGCGGTGCCCTCGCCGATGGATCGGCGCCGCACGCAAACGTCTATCTGCTGAGCACCAGCGATTACAAGCGCAATTCTCGGCTGCCGGCATTCGAGCGGGCCGTTAGGCTCAGCCGACCGGACCTGAGGGTCCACCTGCTGCAGCAGGACGCGCTGGAGGGGGCATCCGACGTACTGGGCTACTTCACGGGTCTGGCCTCGGTGCCAGCGATCAACACCAACCATTTCCTACCGGGTGCTGTGGCCGACCATCTCACCTCACTCGGTGGGCAGCTCACCGACAGCCCCCAGATGAGTGCGTTGCGGTGGCTGGAGGCGGGGGCGACAGCCAGCTATGGCACCGTGGTGGAACCCTGCAATTTCCCGTCCAAGTTCCCCGATCCTGGCCTGCTGTTGAACTACTACCGGCGTGGTGATACCTTGATTGAGGCCTATTGGCGCAGTGTCGCCATGCCGGGACAGGGTGTGTTCATCGGCGAACCTCTGGCCCGTCCCTGGCCGGAACGTAAGGGTTCTGGGCTTAAGAGAAATGCCGCCGCTGGTGCCAGCTCCAGGCGTGTTCGATGATGGTGTTCAGGTCGGGATAGCGGGGACGCCACCCCAGTTCCTCGCGGGCCCGGGTGGCACTGGCTACAAGTTGGGCCGGATCCCCCTCTCTGCGACGGGCCACGTGGGCTAGGAGCCCCCTGCCGGTCACGGCCTTGGCGGCTTCGATCACCTCCTGTACCGAATAGCCCGTGCCATTGCCAAGGTTGTAGATGAGCGGCTCCCGCTGAGCTTCCTGCCGTTCCCTCAGCCGTAGGAGCCGCTCGAGTCCGAGCACGTGGGCATCGGCCAAATCGCTGACATGGATGTAGTCACGAATGCAGGTTCCATCGGGGGTCGGGTAGTCATCGCCGAAGATCTGCAGGTAGGGTTCGCGACCGCTCATCACATCCAGAACCCTTGGAATCAGGTGGGTCTCGGGGTCGTGGTCCTCGCCGAGGTCACCGTCGGGATCAGCACCAGCTGCATTGAAGTAGCGGAAGATAACGCAAGGCAATCCGTAGGCCCGGCTGAAATCGCGCAGCAGGTGCTCCACCATCCACTTGCTGCGGCCGTAGGGATTGATCGGGGCTTGGGGGTGGTCTTCCGTCATCGGAATGGCCTGGGGTGGTCCGTAGGTGGCGCAGGTGGAAGAGAAAACGATCGGGATGGGCTGTTCCCCGGCCACCAGCGCTTCCAGCAGGGTGAGGGTGTCTCCGAGATTGTTGCGGTAGTACTTGGCGGGATCACTCACCGATTCACCCACATAGGCGTAGGCCGCGAAGTGAAGAACAGCTTCGATCGGCTTGCCTTCAAAGTGGGTGCCGACCAATTCAGGATGCTGGCCACTCAGCAGCGGTTCGATCATCTGGCGGTTACCCACCTGACCGTTGATCAGAGGAACATCCAGCACCTCCCGAACGATCTCGGAGTGGCCATAAACGAGGTTGTCGAGCACGACCGGTTGGTGACCGGCGAGGCTGAGGGCCCGCACGGCATGGCTACCGATGTATCCGGCACCACCAGTGACGAGAACTCTCACAGCCGCACCTCCTGACCACTGGACTGACGTTGAACATAGTCGTTGACCGTGGCCCGCAGACCTTCTTCCAGGGAAATGGTGGCGGACCAGCCCAGAGCCTTGAGTCGGCTCACGTCGAGGAGTTTGCGCGGTGTTCCATCGGGCTTTGTGGCATCCCAGTTCAGAGTGCCCCGGAAGCCCACTGCATCGGCCACCAAGCCGGCGAGGTCACGGATGGGGAGATCAGTGCCCGTTCCCACGTTGAGGAACTGGAGATCATCCGCGGACGGTTGCCAATGTTCCAGGCAGAACACGGCGGCGGCGGCCAGATCATCCACATGCAGAAACTCCCGACGCGGTGATCCAGTTCCCCAGCAGGTCACCGTGGGAACACCATCGCGGACGGCTTCGTGAAAGCGCCGGATCAGCGCGGGCAAGACGTGACTATTGGTGGGGTGGTAGTTGTCGCCTGGACCATAGAGATTGGTGGGCATCAGGCTGATCGCATCGAAACCGTGTTGCTGCCTAAGGGAACGACATAATTGTATGCCTGTGATCTTGGCAATCGCATACCATTCATTGGTGGGCTCCAAAGCTCCGGTCAGCAGGGATTCCTCTTGGATCGGTTGCGATGCGAACTTGGGATAGATGCAACTACTACCGAGAAAAAGTAACCGTTTAGCCCCGAATCGCCAGGCGCTTTCGATTACATTGTTCTGGATCTTTAGGTTATCCAGGAGAAAATCGGCTGGGTAGGTGGAGTTGGCCTGAATCCCTCCCACCTTGGCGGCTGCCAGCACCACCACATCCGGTCGGTGGTTTTCCATCCAGGCCGCCGTTGCTCCCGCATCACGAAGATCGAGTTCATTGTGGTTCGCGGTGAGCAGGTGGGCGTAGCCTGACTGGCTCAGACGCCTCACGATGGCTGAGCCGGTCATGCCTCGATGGCCGGCCACGAAGATTCTGTGGGCGTGATCGATCAAGTTGGTCATGATTGAACCACGCTGACTTGGGGGGGGTTCTCCATCGAACCCACCACCTTGAATCCCTCCCGCAGTAGCAGCGCTTCCTTGGCCGCTTCTTCGCGGTCGGCCTGCACCATTTCCTGCACCAGTTCCTCCAGTGTTGTGGTGGGAGTCCATCCCAGTCTCTCCCTGGCCCGAGTTGGATCCCCGAGCAGGGTTTCCACTTCGGCTGGCCGGAAGTAGCGCTGATCAATCCGTACCACCTTGGCCCCTGTATCGGCGCGATATCCGGTTTCATCAACCCCTTCGCCACGCCACTCGATGCCTCCCCAGCCCAACTCGGCCGCGGTGAGTTCGATGAAGCGACGCACCGACTCCTGCCGGCCTGTAGCGATCACGAAATCTTCAGGTTTCTCCTGCTGAAGCATGCGCCACTGCATCTCAACATAGTCACGGGCATGACCCCAGTCCCTGAGGGAATCCAGGTTGCCCATGTAGAGACATTGCTCAAGCCCCGCGTTGATGCGAGCCAGCCCCCGTGTGATTTTCCTCGTCACAAAAGTTTCGCCACGGCGAGGACTTTCGTGATTAAACAAAATGCCATTGCAGGCATACATCCCGTAGGATTCGCGGTAGTTGACTGTGATCCAGTATGCATAAAGCTTGGCTACACCGTAAGGACTTCTTGGGTAGAATGGCGTAGATTCTCGCTGTGGTATTTCTTGGACAAGTCCATAGAGCTCGGATGTTGAGGCTTGGTAGATCTTGGTTTTATCAATCAGGCCCAGAATTCTCACCGCCTCAAGAATTCGAAGAGTACCGAGGGCGTCGGAGTTGGCGGTGTATTCGGGGCTTTCAAAGCTCACGGCAACGTGGCTTTGGGCGCCTAAGTTATAGATCTCATCCGGCTGCACTTGCTGGATGATGCGAATCAGGTTGGTGGAATCGGTGAGGTCACCGTAGTGCAGAACCAGTCTTGGGTCGTTTTCGTGGGGATCTTGATAAAGGTGATCAATTCTTTCAGTGTTGAAACTGCTTGCCCGCCGTTTGATGCCATGCACCACATAGCCCTTGTCAAGGAGCAATTCGGTGAGATAGCTGCCATCTTGACCGGTAATGCCGGTGATCAATGCTGTCTTGGCCATGAATTGAATGTCGGCTCTCGCTGGATGGATTGAGAAGGGTGGGTTTTAAGTATGCCTGCTCAGTCTGGGTTGCCAATCAGCAACCAGACAAAATGCCCAACATCTCTCTTTGAGAGAGACGCTAGGCAGTTGGGAGATGACCATTGCAGTATCGTGAGCCGCGATTGCCACTTGGGTAGCTCCCATCTCAAAGGGACTTGAGAGCTGCCATTAAAGCATGCCAGCTGGGAGTGGGACTGGTTGATGACGTGAAGGGTAGGGTGGGAGTCTCACTACGGCGCCAAACATCCAACCTGATTCAATCGCGCCGTCCGCCACCTTGAAGAGCGATGATGAGTCGCAGAACAAAGACAAAGAGGTTGATGTAGGTAAGATACATACCCAGCGCACCGGCAAGATACTGATTATCGTTATAGGTACGTGGCATCGTATAGAAGTCAACGAAGGCCGCACCCACGAACAGAATTGTGCCAAATCCTGCGATCAGGAGTTCAAAGCCTCCGCCGGAGAAGATTGCGGGAGCAAAGATGCTACCCACGACCTGAACCAGCATCGCCACGATCAGGCCGAGAATCCCTAGGCCTACTGCCCCGGTGAGGGCTTGGCCCACGCTGTCGCTCATGCGGCGTCCCATGACCGAGGCCGCAATGAAGGTGATCCCCGTGGCCAGGGCGGCCGTTCCGACTGCACCGACACCGGCACTGCTGAGGGCATAGCTCACCAGGCCGCTCAGGGTGAAACCGGTGAGCAGGCTGTAGGCGGCGAGCAGGGGCAGGGCGGTGGCGTTGTTTCCTTTGTTGGCCACGTTCTGGGCCACAAAGAACAAAATGAAGTTGCCGATCAGGGCAACCCAGAAGAGGGGCATGAACAAGGCTGCATTACTGGCCATCAGGCCGAGCCCGCCCAGAACACCCGCCGCGGTGAGCACCATGCCTCCTCCCACGTAGGGCAGGGCTCGATTCACGACATTCGGGCCAACTAAGCCGCTGGCGTTGGCCTCCCGGATGGCCTGTTGGAAATTGCTGCTGGCCGGCATGGCGGCGAGGAATCAAACTCATCACATCCTGCCAGTCCTGGTTGGATGGCTGCGGATTTTTCGCCCTTGGAGACGTTCGGATCTCCCTATCGACCGGATCGGCCCGGGGGAGGCATCGTTCTGCCGATCCCTTGCCGTGGAGCCGTTGTGGTCGCCGTTCCATCACGACGCGCATAGGCCTGCACCAGGCGCTGCACGAGTGGATGGCGCACAACATCAGTATCGGTGAACCGGCAGAGGGCCACTCCCTCCACCCCCTCCAACACCTCGGCAGCCTCAACGAGCCCACTGATCTGGCCCGAAGGTAGGTCGATCTGGGTAATGTCTCCAGTTACTACCATCCTGGCGTTTTCCCCCAGGCGGGTGAGCACCATACGCATTTGGGCGGGGGTGGTGTTCTGGGCCTCATCGAGGATCACGAAGGCATCAGCCAGTGTGCGGCCGCGCATGTAGGCCAGGGGGGCCACCTCGATCACACCTTTCTCGAGGAGCTGGGTCGTGCGTTCCTGACCCAGCAGGGTGTGCAGGGCGTCGTACAGGGGCCGAAGATAGGGGTCCACCTTCTGCTGCAGATCGCCGGGCAGGAAACCGAGGCGCTCGCCAGCCTCAACCGCCGGCCTGGTCAGGACAAGACGCTCTACCCGTCGCTCCTGCAGCATCCGGACCGCCTGCACCGTGGCCAGGAAGGTCTTCCCGGTGCCCGCCGGACCAATGGCCAGGGTGAGGTCATGGCGTTCCATCGCCTCGATGAATCCCTTCTGGCGCAGTGTTCGGGGCCGAAGGGAACGCCCCCGGACGCTTGTGGCCAGCACCTGACGACCGAGATCGCGGTGTTCGTCACTGCGGCCGCAGTCAAGGGACGTGAGAGCAGTCTGAATATCCACCGCTGCGACCGGTTCACCGCTTTGCCACAGGGGCCTGAGCAACTCGAGTAGGGCGGATGCCCTCTCCATCTGGGCTAGTTGCCCGCTCAAATGCAGATCCAGACCATGAAGGCGCAGGGTGCTGCCGGTGAGAGCCTCGATGCTGCGCAGGTTGACCTCGGCCGCTCCAGCAAGGGCCAAGGCGGCTTCGGCTCCGCCCAGGGCCAGGGTGAAGGGCTCTGGAGCAATACCTTCCTGGAGAGTGCCGGTGGTCGCGATCAGGCCTCGGCTGCGGCGTCCTCAGCAGGAGCCGCTGCGATTTCAGCGGCGGCTGCTTCAGCAGCAGCATTGGCTTCGCTGGCAGCGGCCTCAGCGGCAGCTTTGGCAGCGGCCTCAGCGGCAGCCTTCGCCTCGGCTTCGGCCTTCTTGGCTTCAGCGGCGGTAGCTTCGCGAGCCAAGGCTTGCTTCTGCTTGCCGACGATCTCGGCGGGCCGCACAGTCTTGGTGAGCAGTCCACCTTTTTCAAGCAGCGCTCGCACCGTGTCGGTGGGTTGGGCGCCCTGGCTCAATCGGGTTCTGATCGCCTCGGTTTCGAGCCGGGTTTCCTTGGTGCGGGGGTTGTAGAAGCCCAACTCTTCAAGGGGACGACCGTCCCGGCGGGAGGTGCTGTTGGTGGCCACGAGGCGGAAGCTCGCTTCCCGCTTCTTACCGAACCGCTTCAGGCGGAGCTTGATCATCGTGGCCGTGTCGATAGGTGTCCAATTCGCAAGCTTACTACCCGACAGCCCCTGCATCGGCCAGCGGTGCTTTCCTCAGAGTTGCCCGAATCCCTTGCGTTTCTTCGGCGGCTTGGCTGGTCGGATCGGAGCTTGGCTGCGTCCGCCGCCCATCGGCGCAGCCCCTCCCATGCCGGGGAAGCCCCCCATACCTGGGAACCCACCGCCCATGCCGGGGAGTCCCGGCATGCCTACACCGCGGGTCATCTGCTGCATGAAGCCCCTCATCTTCTGAAAGTCGGCCAGAACCTTGTCCACATCCACCGGAGCGTGGCCGCTGCCGGCTGCGATGCGGCGCCGGCGGGAGGGCTGGGAAGCCAGTAGTTCAGGTTGGCGGCGTTCGGATTCGGTCATCGATCCGATCATCGCCTCAATCTTCTTGAGCTGCTGCTCGCCCTGCTTGAGCATGCCGTCGTCGATCTTGTTCATGCCGGGGATCATCTTCATCAACCCTCCCAGCGAGCCCATGCGCTTGATCAAGCGCATCTGCTGGAGGAAGTCGGAAAAATCGAAACTGGCTTCCTGCAGTTTCTGTTGCATCTTCGCCACATCGGCCAGCTCCACTTCCTTGGTGGCCTTCTCAACCAGGGTGAGCACATCGCCCATGCCGAGGATGCGGCTGGCCATTCGCTCGGGATGGAAGGGCTGCAGGGCCTCCACCTTCTCGCCGGTGCCGATGAACTTGATCGGCGCGCCGCTCACCTTGCGGATCGAGAGGGCGGCGCCGCCCCTGGAATCGCCATCCAGCTTGGTGAGCACCGCCCCGGTGATGCCCACCTGCGCATGGAAGGCCCGCGTGAGATCGGCGGCCTCCTGACCGATCATCGAATCCACCACCAGCAGCACCTCATCGGGCTGGCAGGCCTCGCGGATCCGCACCATCTCCTCCATCATCGCTGGATCGATCTGGAGGCGCCCAGCGGTGTCCACCAGCACGGTGTCGAAGCCCTCGGTCTTCGCCCGTTCGATGCCGGCGGCGGCGATGGCCTCGGGGGTGGCTTCGGTGCCGAGGCTGAACACCTCCACTCCGATCTGGCCTCCCAGGGTGCGGAGTTGCTCGATCGCGGCTGGGCGGTACACATCCGCTCCCACCAACAGAGCCCTGCGGCCCTGCTCCTTGAGGTGCAGGCCCAGCTTCGCGGTGGCGGTGGTCTTGCCGGCGCCCTGAAGGCCGGCCATCAGGATCACGCTCGGTTTACCTGTTTGGCCTGCGGCCGCAAGTGGGGCATTGGCACCTCCCATCGTTTCCACCAACTGCTCATGCACCAGCTGGATGAATTTCTGGTCGGGGCTGACGCCCCGCACCACCTCGGCTCCGATCGCTTTGCGCCGCACCTCCTCCACGAAGTCCTTGACCACCGGCAGGCTCACATCCGCCTCCAGCAGGGCGCGGCGCACCTCCTTGAGGGCTCCGTCCACGTTCGAATCGGAGATCGTGGCCTGGCCCCTCAGCCCCTTGACCGCGTCCTCAAACCGTTGGGATAGCTCGTCAAACATGGGCTGCAGACAGGGAGGGTGAATCGGCGTTCAGCGGGCCGGACCGGACGCCGCTAGGCGCCAGGCATCACCGTCCCGCCCGAATACATAAACATTGCGCAGGGTGGTGGCCTTGGTGTGGTTCACCTCCCTTCCGCCGCGACGGGTGCTGTCGCTGTAGTCGAGATCCGCCACCACGGCGATCCGCTGGGGGCTGCGCTCCTGGATCGTGAGGCTGTTGATCCGAACCTTAATGTCCTGGACCTGGCCGAGAGTTCGGTCACGCTGCCGTTCGGTCTCCAGTCTCTGGCGGGGCCCTTCCCGGGCGATCCGTTCGAGGCTTGCTGGCGGTTCGCCGCCGGCCATGACGGCGGTCTTGGCCTGCAGCCAGCTCTCGAGCAAGGCGCGCATCTGGGCCTCATCCGGTTCTCGGGCGGTGAGGGGGGCTGCGGCTGAGCCAGCGCCGGGCAGTTTGGAGGCCGGAGTGGCCGCTGCCGGTAGAGGCGCCGTCGGGGTCAGCTGCGGCGGCGCAGGGGTCGGCGGCCTCGAAGCCGGGGGAGGAGTTGTGCCGGGCGCTGGAGGCGTGATCCGGGACGACGGTTGGAGTGGACGCGGTTGCAGCAGCCAGCTCCCGACCACCAGCGCCATCCCTAGCCCCGCAATCGCCGCGATGGGGTTCATTAGGGAGAAAGCGCCTGTGGCCAGGGCATGCCGCAGGCCCTTGATCCCCCATCCAGGGGCTACATCCCGTTCGCCACCTAGGCCATTCGTGCGGGAACGCCGCTGGCGCCGTTCACTGGTGAGCCTCCCTGGCCTGTGGCCGTAAGGCGGCCATTCTTCGCTGGTTTGGGCATGCAGATCCGCTTCCTCAAAGGGCTGGCCGAACACAGCGAAGTCAGCGCCCGGCTGGACCGGCGCCATCAGCGGTTCGCTCGCCTCGCCGTACCCGCCGAGGCCGATGGGCGGGCCCGTGGATGGGGTAGGCGTGAACGTGCGGCCTCGACGGCGATCCTCCTGCTCGACCCAGGCCATCACATCGCGGTCACTGAAGTAGGCCTCGAGATCTGGATCGGCGTCTAGGTCGCGATAACCTGGTAGTACATCTCGATTCAGCCAGTCCCGGCACCAGGCGCAAAGCCGACCGAGAGGGTCGCCACTTTGGCGGGCTGCCCAGGCGGCGAGCTCGTCAGAGGCTCCGCCTTCGAAGCGCTTTAGGGCCCCATTTACATCACCGAGAAGCAGCTCCAGGTTCGCCAGCAGCGGTTCCACCCCATCCCGCCTGCTGGCGAGGAGGCGCTCCCGGGCGGCTGCGATCCTTTCCGGCTTGCGCTGGGCGAAGCCCGAAGCCGTGAGGGCGATGCTGGCCAGGAAATCGGCGGCGCCGGATCCCTGATTCGACCAGCGGTCGAATAGATCGATCTGTTCCTGGACGGTGAGAAAGGTGCGGATCTGCTTGAAGAACGTCTGGAAATCCTCCGGGGCGAAGCCGTCATCGGCGCTCCCCTCCAGACCGCCGCGGCGCTGCACCAGCTGCTCAAGCAGGCTGAGGCCCTCGTCCCGTTCGCGGCTGGCCGAGGGATCACGGCTGAGCAGATCGAGCACCCGGAAGGGGGCTAGGGCCTCCAGTTCCGTCTGGATCCGGTCCCGCAGCTCTGGCAGCTGTCCCATGCGTTGCAGGAGCTGGAGACCCTGCTGGAGGGTCCGGGCGGCCATCTCGTAGTGGCGTTCCCGGCGGTAGTCCTCGGCGGCGGCAAGGGCGGCCTCCCCGGCCAGAAGGGTGAGGTCGGCCTCGCGACTGCTGCCTAGGGCCGGGGCCTGGGGGGGCTGCAGGCAGCGGCTGGCCAGGGTCAGCACATCCAGGGGCTGGCCCGCCTCCAGGAGAAGCAGCAATCCGGCCACCTCCCGGCTGGAGGGAATCTCCAGGGCGGGCATCAAGGCTTCTGGGGCATCCGAAAGGGCGGTGAGATCGGCCTCATAGCCAGACCTCCGCTCGGCGTCGCTCAGGAGATCGGCACTGGCCCGGAGCAGGTCGGTTCGGGCTCTGAGGGTCTCGTCCGTGTAGCCCTGCTCCGGTGCCCGGTCGAGGCGAAGCTGGAGGGTGCGGAGCACGGTCTGGGCATCGGTAGCTGGGCTGACGCCCAGCAGCCTGAAGTGGTCGAGCGGCAGATCCAACCCCATCGTTTCTCTTGGCTCAGGACTGTAGTCAGTGGCAGCGGTTTTGACCGTCTTACGGTGATGGACCCCGTACAGTCGGCAGCACGACCCGTACCGCCGACGGCCATGACCCAGGAACTGACGGCTGCCCTGGCCGCCCAGGCCGCTGCCCCGACCTCGGGCATGGCGAATGCCGTTCCCGCCGCCGCCGGCAGCCATGCCGAACGGCACCAAGCGCTCTATCCGGCAGAGCGGGCTGCAGTGAACCGCCTGGAGGGACTCCTCCTCTACCGGGACATGACGCTTGGACGCCGCTTTGAGGATAAGTGCGCCGAGATGTACTACCGGGGCAAAATGTTCGGCTTCGTGCATCTCTACAACGGCCAGGAGGCCGTGAGCACGGGAGTGATTAAGGCGATGCGCCTTCAGCACGACTGGTTCTGCAGCACCTACCGCGACCACGTGCATGCCCTCAGCTGCGGTGTGCCGGCCCGG
>JAPLIE010000109.1 GCA_026389265.1 Cyanobacteriota bacterium
GCAGTGGGGTGCTGCTGGGCGATCCGGAGGAATCGGTGCTGGAGGCCAGTGCCTTTGACGCTCTGCGGTGAAAGTCCTGCTGGATACCCATATCTGGCTCTGGTGGCTGCTGGGCTCCGAGCGTCTTGAGCACCTGGAACACCGATCGCTTGATCGCCTGGCCGCTTCCTCGACGTGTGCCATTGCGGCTATGAGCCTCTGGGAAGCACAGATGCTCCATGCCAAAGGAAGGCTTTCCCTGGATCGGCCATTCCAGACCTGGCTACGGCAGGCGGTCGCCCCAGGCGTCGTTCAAGTGTTGCCGATCGATGTCGAGGTCGTGATCGCCCTGGATCAGATTCCCGAAGCCTTTCATGGCGATCCAGCCGACCGACTGATCGTGGCCACAGGCCTGGCCCATGGCCTGCATCTCGCGACCCATGACAAGGCCATTCGCCGCAGTGGTGTCATCCCGATCTGGAACACCTCCGCCTCAAGGGGCTGAGGCTTGGCCATGCCGACGAGATCCGTCAGACTGATCAGATAAGCGCCGTCTCTCGCCCCTCCAGCTATCACTACGTGGTGGATGAGCCCCTGCTGGCCACGATGGCGGCCGAGATCCAGGCGGCCATCCCCGGCGCCTAGGTGCGCCTTTACTCCTGCGGAGAAGCCTTCGGCTACGGCTCCCGCGCCTGCGGCACCGAACGGCCCGATTCACACCTGGGCCGCCCAGAGGAGATTGGCCAGCTGTTCGCGGGCTTCCTGCGGTATTCCCCCTCACTCCTCCCCGCCCTTCACGGCGCTGCGGTCGCGCTCCATCAGCTGTTCCACAGCCAACTTGAGCAGCAGCGACACGATCGCCACGGTGGCCAGCACCAGGGAGGCGCCGAAGGCCATTTCGGTGTGGTACTGCTTGTAGGCATCCTCCACGAACAGTGGCAGGGTCTGGGTTTCGCCGCGGATGTTGCCGCTCACCACCGACACCGCTCCAAACTCGCCGAGGGCCCGGGCGGTGGTGAGGATCAGGCCGTAGAGGGCCGCCCAGCGCACCGAGGGCAGGGTGACCTTCCAGAACACCTGCCAGTCGCTGGCACCGAGGGTGCGGGCCGCCTCCTCCTGGTCCCAGCCCTCCTCCTCCAGCAGCGGAATCACCTCCCGGGCCATAAACGGGAAGGTCACCAGGATCGTGGCCATCACGATGCCGGGAAGCGAAAAAATGATCTTCCAGCCCGTGCTCTGCAGCACGCCAGCGAAGACGCCATGGGTGGGGCTGTAGAGCAGCACCAGCATCAGCCCCACCACCACCGGCGAGATCGAAAAGGGAAGATCGATGATGCTCAGCAGCAGAGCCTTGCCGGGGAAGCGGTGGCGGGCAATCGCGGTGGCAGCCGCCAAGCCGAAGATGGCATTGAAGGGCACGGCGATCGCCGTGGCGATCAACGTGAGCCGCAGGGCGGAGAGGAGTTCGGGCGATTTGAAGTTGTCGAGAAACACCCCGAATCCCTTGGCGAAGGCCTGCACCACCACGGCCAGGGCCGGCACCAGGATCACCACCCCGACATAAAGACAGGCCAGGATCGGGATCAGGGCCGGCAGGAAGTGACTGACGCGGAAGGAGGGTTTCACCCAGCGGGGAGGGCTGAGGTCCTGGAGAGGGGGGATGGTGAAGGCCATGGGGAGAATCGGGCTGGAGGCCGCGGCCCGGAGGCAACGGAAAGGTGAACCGGAAAGTTGAAACGGAAGGTTGAAACGGAAAGTTGAAACCGAGAATCAGAACAGGAGCGGGAGGAGCCGGATTTCCGTGCTCGGCAGGGGCGAAGAAGCCGGAGAGTGCCGCCGTAGCGCCTGGCGGGATCGAGCGGCTCAACCGCTCGCGTCGCCCCCTTGATAACGCTGCCCCCAGACCTGCAGGGCATTGATCACCACCAGGCTCACCAAGGAGAAGATCAGCATCACCGAGCCGATCACCGTGGCAGCTTCGATGTCGTATTCCTCGATCATCTGCACGATCAAGGTGGGGGTGATCAGATCCTTGAAGGGCACGTTGCTGGAGATCATCACCACCGAGCCGTATTCCCCCACCGCCCGGCTGAAGCCCTGGGCGATGCCGGCCAAGATGGCGGGCGTCAGCTGGGGCAGCACCACCCGGAGGAAGGTCTGGGCGGAACTGGCGCCGAGGCACCAGGAGGCCTCCTCCTGTTCCCGCTCCAGCGAGCGGAGCACCGGCTCCACCGTGCGCACCACAAAGGGCAGGGAGATGAACACCATCGCCACCGCCACCCCCAGGGGCGTGAACGACACCTCCAGGCCGGTGAGCCGCTGAATCGGGCCCCCCAGCCAGCCCTCCGATCCATACACAAAGGAGAGGGCCAGGCCCGCCACGGCTGTGGGCAGGGCGAAGGGCAGGTCGATCAGGGTATCGAGCAGCTTTTGGCCGGGGAAGCTGGAGCGGATCAGGGCCCAGGCGATCAGCAGGCCGAACACGCCGTTGATCAAGCTGGCGGCCGCCGCGATGCCGAAGCTCATGCGGTATGTGCTCAACGCCAGGGGGCTGGTGGCCGTCTCCCAGAAGGCCGCGGGACCAACGCCGGCGGCCTTCAGCAGCATGCCCGCCAGGGGCAGGAAGAGCACCAGGCTGAGATAGGTCCAGGTGATGGTCCAGGGCACGTTCAGCCGGAGCCAGCGCGGCAGTCCTCGGTTGCGGCTGAGCAGTCCTTGGCCGCGGCGCGGCAGGGCAACGGTCATGGCGGCCTGGATCGGCAAGGAGTTCGTGATTGGACCGTACACCCGCCGCAGGCCTATTGGGCGGTTCCTCACTGTATTTACGGGTTATCCCAGTAACACCAGGGCGCCGGTCCAGCCAGGCCCTTGAGCGAGCGAACAAACCAACCGATCAACCCGGGTGATCAGAATGGGCCGATCGATTCATTCCGCTGCCGGTTTCCATGGGCATCCGCGTTGCCAACGTGTCCAAGCGTTTCGGTTCCTTCCACGCCGTGGACGACGTGAGCGTGGATGTGGACAGCGGCTCCCTGGTGGCCCTGCTGGGCCCCTCGGGCTCGGGCAAGAGCACGTTGCTGCGTCTGATCGCCGGCCTGGAGCAGGCCGACACCGGCCGCATCTGGATCACCGGAGAGGAGGCCACCGATCGCACCGTGCAGGACCGGCAAGTGGGCTTCGTGTTTCAGCACTTCGCCCTGTTCAAGCACCGCACCGTGCGCCAGAACGTGGCCTTTGGTCTGGAGCTGCGCCGCTGGAAGAAGGAGGCGATCAAGCGCCGCGTCGATGAGCTGCTCGATCTGGTGCAGCTGAAGGGCTACGGATCGCGCTTCCCCTCCCAGCTCTCCGGCGGCCAACGGCAGCGGGTGGCCCTGGCGCGGGCCCTGGCGGTGCAGCCCCGCGTGCTGCTGCTCGATGAACCCTTCAGCGCCCTCGACGCCAAGGTGCGCAAGGAGCTGCGGGCCTGGCTGCGCAACCTCCACGACGAGATGCACGTGACCACCGTGATCGTGACCCACGACCAGGAGGAGGCCATGGAGGTGGCGGATCGGATCGTGGTGATGAACGAGGGCCGGATCGAGCAGATCGGCACCCCGGCCGAGATCTACGACCACCCGGCCACGCCCTTTGTGATGGGCTTCGTGGGGGCGGTGAATGTGCTGCCGGGCGGCACCCTGCCTCGGCCCACGTCCGCTCCCGAGCATGGGACAGCCCTGGACACCCCCCTGTTCATCCGCCCCCACGACGTGGAGATCCTCAGCGAGGGCCAGAGCGACACGGTGCCGGCCCAGCTGCGGCGGCTCAGCCACCTCGGCCGCGACGTGCAGGCCGAACTGGTGCTGGCCGATGGCCAGGTGATCACGGCCCAGATCCCACGGGAGCGCATGAACCTGGCCGCCTTTCAGGTGGGGGATCAACTCCATGTGCGCAGCCGCGAAGCCCGCACCTTCGTGCCCGACTACAGCATCTGAACCTCCCCATGCAACTCGGGATGCAACTCGGGACGTAACTCGGAACACAACGGCTCGCCCAGACCTGGCACCCTGATTACATTCCGGTTTCCCGAACGACTTAGCGTGGATGCCTGGCGCCCCGGGAGTGTGTTTTCCACCACGTTTCGCTACTCCCTGATCAGCCTGGTGGAATTGGCCCGCGAGGCCCGCATCCTGCAGAGCCGCCAGATCGCCGCCCGGTTCGAGCTCTCCCCCCACTACCTCTCGGTGGTGCTGCGGGACTTGCGGCGTCTCGGTCTGGTGGAGAGCCTGAAGGGAAACCGGGGCGGCTACCGGCTGCTGAGGCCCGCCGAGGAGATCAACCTCCTGGAGCTCTACCGCTCCCTGGCCGGCAGTGATGGAAACGGCATTCAGGCAGAGGCCAGCCCAGAACGCTCGACCGCCGACGCCTGGCTGCAGAACTTGGCCGAGCGCTGGGGCCGGGATCTGGAGGCGGTGTCGCTGGTGGATCTGTGCAGCGAGCCCGGATCCTGAACCCAGGCCGATGGAAAAGCCCCCAGCGATGAAGCGTGGGGGCTCGGCACCGGCTCTGAGGCGGGGAATCAAGCCGCCGGAAGCTCCAGCGACTCGGGCCGCACGGCGGCTAGGCGGGCATCGGAGCGGTATTGAACCAGGCTGAATTCATCCTGGTGACGCAGCAACTGGCCATCGCGGAACACGAGGGTGTAGCGCTGCGGCTGGGGTTTGGAGGGATGGGCGTGAAGGAACTGGGCCGTCATGGGGTTCAGAGCAAAGGAACGGTTCGAAGCAGAGGATTCGAAGCAGAGGAGACGAGAAAATGTGGCTCAGATCGAGGCGGCGAGGCCATCGCTGGGAATAAAGAGATCCGCCTCGCTCACCTTCTGAAGCAGCCCGAGGGTCTTGTAGCGGTTGAGGTTCTTGGTCACCGTCACCCGGGTGAGGCCGCAGACTTCGGCCAGGGCCCGGTGGGTGAGATTCATGTCCTTGAGGGAGAAGCGGTAGCCGCGGCTGCTCACCTGACCGAAGCGGAGGCCAATCCAGCGCAGCAGAGATAGAAGGCGGCGTTCGGCGCTGCGGATGCGGTTGATCTCGAAGATCTCCTCGGTGTTGCGGATCTGCTGGCGGAGAAAGGCGAGGGTTTCGGCGTCGCTGGGAGTGTGTTGCTCGACCACCACGGTGGTGAGGCATTGCACATCCACCGGATCCAGACCGGAGTGGGCATTGGTGACCAGATCACCGGGACCCCAGATGCCGAGGGTGATCGACTCACCCTCCTCGTCCCAGGTGGTGGTGCGGATATAGCCGTCGTGAATCCGCCAGGTGAGGCCTTCGGGCAACACGTCGTTGGGAAGGAGGGTGAGGCGGAGCGCCTTGGGCAGAACCCTGGGAATGGATTGGATCAGGGATGCGGTGGCCATGGGGATGGTGGGGACAGGGTGGATGGCACGGAAGCAAAAAGGCGGGCCGGCGCGGCGCCGGCGGAGGTCATTCGGCTTGGACAGCGCATCGGCGCCCTGCGGATGGCAACACCATAGCACCTAATTCCCATCGGTCTAGTGTTGTTTGGGTGTTCTGGGGCACACGCGGCTTGGACGCACTGCAGCTCCAGGGGCTGGAACCCCGTGCGACACGGCGCTGCCGCAGCCCATCGCGGCAATCCGGAATCTCCCCAAAGCAAGCGGGGATTGGCGGGCCTAGCTCAGATGAAATACATCACCTGCGACTGCAGGCGCTGGTCGCGCTCATCGAGCAGATCCTGCAGGGAGGTGCCCTCGAGGATCGCCTGCCGCGCCTGCTCGAGCCGCCCCTCAAGGCCGCCGATCACCTCGAACTCAGCGCTCTGGCGGGCGGCGGTGCCGCGGCTGGCCACCTCACCCTCCAGGCAGACCACCACCTCGGCGATGCGGATCTCGGCCGGCGGCCGGGACAGCTGGTAGCCGCCGCGGGGCCCGCGGATGCTGCGGAGGATCTGCCCCCGCCGCAGGCTGGTGAGCATCTGTTCCAGATAGCGGTCCGGGATGCCCTGCCGCGCGGCGATCTCCGCCACCTGCAGCACGCCTCCCTGGGGATGGATCGCCGCCAGCTCCAGCAGGGAAACGAGCCCGTATTCCGTCTTGGCACTGAAGGCCACGGTGTTCCCCGGCGCTTTGGTGGGGATTGTGGCAGCCCCCAGGCCCCCAGGGGAAGCAAAAGCGGCATCCCCAGCGATGTAGTTGGAAATACGTCGCCCCCAGCGGGCTCCGGCATACGGTCAGCCCGTACTCCCATCGGACAACCGTGGTTTCCTTTTCCATCCGGTCTCTGGGCCGGGCCTCCGCCGGACTGGCCCTGGCCGGGCTGGCCCTGGCCGGGCTGGCCGCCACCCCGATCGCCGCTTCCTTGACCCTCACCGGCACCAGCCTGCTGGTGGCCCAGCCGGCCCGGGCCGACAGCAACGAGATCCTGCTGGTGAGCTACGCCGTGACCAAGGCGGCCTACGACAGAATCATTCCTCTGTTCGTGGCCGACTACAAGAAGAAGACCGGCGAAACCGTGCGGGTCAAATCCAGCTACGGGGGCTCCGGCAGCCAGACCCGCGCCGTGATCGATGGCCTGGAGGCCGATGTGGTGGGCCTGGCCCTGGCAGCAGACGTGTACAAACTCCAGGACAAGGGCTTGGTGGATCTGGGCTGGGAGCGGGAACTCCCCAATCAATCGATCATCACCAATTCCACCGTGGTCCTGTTCGTGCGCCCCGGCAACCCGAAGAAGATCAACAGCTGGAATGATCTCGACAACAAGAATGTGGATGTGATCACCGCCAATCCCAAGACCTCCGGCGGTGCCCGCTGGAACTTCGCCGCCCTTTGGGGATCGGCCGGCGGTGACGAAGAGAAGGCGAAGAACTTCATCACCACGGTTTATAAGAACGTAGACGTGCTGCCCAAGGATGCCCGCGAAGCCACCGACACCTTCGTGAAGCGCCGCAAGGGGGACGTGCTGCTCAATTACGAGAACGAAGCCATCCTGGCCCGCAAAACTGGGGAGTGGACCGAACCGGTGAAGATCCCCAGCCCCAACATTCTGATTGAAGGGCCGATCACCGTGGTGGACAAGAACGTGAACAAGCACGGCACCCGCAAGGTTGCCGAGGCTTTCGCCCGTTTCCTCTACACCCCCACCGCCCAGAAAATCTTCGTGGACAACGGCTTCCGCCCGGTGACCATCGAGGGCAAGGCCTACGCCCAGGGCAAGTTCCCCGCTGTCAACACCTGGCGGATCACCAAGCTGGGCGGCTGGAAGGTGGTGGATAAGAAGTTCTTCGCCAAGGGCGGTGTCTGGGACGAGATCTTCGCCAAGTCCCGCTGATCTCTGGCCTCGCCCGCTGCGATTCCCCCGCCCCGGTTGCCTTGCGGCCGGGACTTTTGCTTGGCCCGGTGGGTCCCTGCCGATTTCGCCTGGCCTTGGCGTGGTTCGGCGGTCCAGGCCCAGACTGTAAGTTTGTCGGAGTTCCCCATTGATGAACCGTGGTTAACCGTACCCTCCGCATCGCCGGCCTCCTCAGCGGCTCCGTGCTGCTGGTGGCGACCCTGGGCGGATGCGGCGGAGCCCGCCGCGACACGGCGGCCGGCACAGCCGCCCCGACCCAGGCCGGGCCCCTGTTGCTGGTGAGCTATTCCGTCACCAAGGGCGCCTACGACCGGATCCTGCCGAAGTTCCAGGCCGACTGGAAACGGCGCACCGGAACGGACCTGGAGGTGAAGACCAGCTACGGCGGCTCCGGCAGCCAGACCCGCGCCGTGATCGACGGCCTCGATGCCGACCTGGTGACCCTGGCCCTGCCCGCCGACGTGATCAAGCTCGAGAAGGCCGGCCTGGTGCAGCCGGGCTGGGAGAAGGAGCTGCCCAGCGATTCGACCATCACCCATTCGGTGGTGACCTTCCTGACCCGCGCCGGCAATCCCAAGGGGATCCGCAGCTGGGCCGACCTGGCCCGGCCGGGGCTGGGGGTGCTGACGGCCAACCCCAAGACCTCCGGCGGCGCCCGCTGGAACTTCCTGGGGCTGTGGGGCTCGGTGAGCCGCACCGGTGGCACTGAGAAGGCCGCTGAAGCCTTTGTGGGGAAGGTGTACCGCAACGTGGCCAACCTGCCCAAGGATGCCCGCGAAGCCAGCGATGCCTTCCTCAACCGCGGCCAGGCCGATGTGCTGCTCACCTACGAGAACGAGGCCCTGCTGGCGGCCAAAGAGGGCACCGACAAGGCCACCACCCTGGTGGTGCCGGCGGTGAACATCCGTATCGATGGGCCCGTGGCGGTGGTGGACCGCAACGTGGACCGCAAGGGCAGCCGCAAGGCGGCCGAGGCCCTGGCCGCCTACCTCCAGGGCGAGGAGGCCCAGGAGATCTTCGCCGAGGAGGGCTTCCGGCCGGTGAACGCGGTGGTATGGCAGCGCCGCAAGGCCTCCTTCGCACCGGTGACCACCCTCTTCACCGCCTCGGATCTGGGCGGCTGGCCCACGATCGACCGGTCCTTCTTCGCCAACGGCGGCGTGTGGGACAGGCTGGCGGCAGCCCGGCGCTGAGCTTCCTGTAGCGATCCCCAGGCCTGGCCATCATCTGCAGATTCAGACCCCTGCAGCAGGCGATGCTGGGTGCGCCGCGCCGGAACTCCTGATCGACCGCCGGATCCAGCCGCTGACCTTGTCCTGATCGCGCCTGATGTGAGGCCGCGTCTTCCGATGTGCGAACTGCTGGCCCTCAGCGCCAACACCCCCACCGACATCCGCTTCTCCTTCCACGGCCTCAGGCTGCGGGGCGGCTCCACCGGCGACCACGCCGATGGTTGGGGGCTGGCCAGCTTCGACCCCGACGGCCACGGCCTGCACCTCTATCGCGAGGACGCCCCGGCCGCCTTCTCGCCCGTTGCCGCGGCGGTAGCCGCCTTGGACCTGAAGGCCCACTGCTCGATCGCCCACATCCGCAAGGCCACCCGGGGGGTGGTGGCGCTGGAGAACTGCCACCCCTTCCACCGGCGCTGGCGGGGCCAGGAGTGGGTGTTCGCCCACAACGGCGACCTGCAGTCGTTGCCGCCCCTGGAGGGTGAGCACCGGCCGCTCGGCCAGACCGACAGCGAAACCGCCTTCTGCTGGATTCTGGAGGAGTTGGAGCGGCGGGAGGTTGCTCCGGAGGATGAGGCCGGTCTGTTTGAGGCGCTGGTGGCCTGCGCGGATCGCCTGGCCGGCGAGGGCATCTTCAACGGCCTGGTGAGCAATGGCGCCTGGCTATTCGCCTACGCCGGCACCAAGCTGCACCGAGTGACGCGGCGGGCGCCCTTCGGTTTGGTGCGGTTGGCCGATGACGATCTGAGCGTCGATTTCGCCGCCGTGACCCAGCCCAGTGATGTGGTGACGATCCTCAGCACCGAGCCCCTCACCGCTGAGGAAACCTGGCAGCCCTTGCAGGTGGGGGAAGCGATCCTGCTGAAGGGGGGCGAGATCGTGCGGCGAAGGCCAGGCCGGGGTGAGTAATCACACTATTGTCACTCGAAATACCGGTGTTTTTTGGGGCACGCGGGAGATTGGGTTGATCTGAACGTGTTGAGGTCGGCCCGATGCCCCGTTCCCTCCCACCGATCCACTCACCGGCCCCTGCGCTGACACCCTCCGCGGCCGCCCACTCCCTTGGCCCGCTGGAGGTGGCCCAGCGGCTGGCCCGCCCGGAGCTGGCTGCGGCAGCCAAGGTCGATCCCAGCACTCTGTTGGTGGTGGATGTGCGCTCCCGGCGCCAGTTTGCCCGAGGTCACCTGCCCCACAGCCATCCGATTCCGGCCGGTCTGCTGGTGAGTGGCGAGTGGCCGGACGGTGATCTCCTCCTGGTGGACGACGGCACCGGTGAAGCCGAACGCGTGCGGGAGGCCCTGCACAACGCCGGCTATCCCCGCCGGATTCTGCAGCTCGCCGGGGGCTTTGAAGCCTGGCGGGCCGCGGGCTTCCCAGTGGAAGGATCGCGGCCGTCCTGGTTCTGGCCCCGCTGGCTGGGACGCCGTGGGCCCACCGCCCCGGCCCTTGCGGATCTGCAGGACCTCCTCGGGAATGCGGATCTCGATGAGCTCCTAGGCAGCGACGAGCTACTGCCCGACCTGGCCGGGCTGCGCCGGGCCTGACCCGGCCAACAGCCCGACCTGGCCTGCGCAACCCGAGCCACCGGCTGGCGGGCCACAGCCTGAAACACCAACGGATCAAGGCACGCCGATACGCCCATCCAAGCCGCTCACCCTGCTCGAATCGCCAGCCCCAAGGGCCCTCGCAGGCCTGGACAGGGGTGAAGGGGGCGCTGAGGATCCCAGGAGCGCTTCTCCCCCGTTTCATCCCCATGCCCGCACCAGCCGGCCCAGCTCCCCTGGCTTCCCCCCTGGTGCCCGCTGCCACCGTTTCACTGGCGGAAGCCTCCCGGTTCTGGCTGCACCTGGGCCTGGTGAGCTTCGGCGGCCCCGCCGGTCAGATCGCCATGCTCCACCGGGAACTGGTGGACCAGCGGCGCTGGATCTCAGAAGCCCGCTTCCTGCACGCCCTGAATTACTGCCAGCTGCTGCCGGGTCCGGAGGCCATCCAGCTGGCCACCTACCTGGGCTGGCTGCTGCACGGCACCCGGGGGGGCCTGATCGCCGGGGGGCTCTTCCTGCTCCCCTCGGTGCTGCTACTCCTGCTGCTGAGTTCGATCTACGCGCTGTGGGGCCGTCTGCCCCTGCTGGGGGGCATCTTCTGGGCCCTCAAACCGGCCGTGCTGGCGATCGTGATCCAGGCCTGCTGGCGCCTGGGACGCCGCACCCTCAAGGGCCCCCTGCAGGTGGTGATCGCCGCCGCCGCCCTAGTGGGATTGCAGGGACTCGGCCTGCCCCAGCCCCTGCTGATCGCCCTGGCGGCGCTCAGCGGCTGGATCGCTGAGCGACTGCGGCCCGGCATCCTGGTGTCCGCCGCCGGGCATTCCCCCAGAAGCTCCCAAGCTTCTGCACCGGCGCAAGCCGCCCAGCACCCGCAGGAGCCGCAGGCGTCGTCCAAGGCAACGGCCCCAGCGCGGCCGGCAGCCGGGCTCGATGCCCTCCACGGCGACGCCACGGCCACCCCGCCCCACGCGCGCATCCGGCCCCGACAGCTGGCCCTCACCCTGCTGGCGGGGGGCCTGGCGGTGGCCCTGCCCCTGGTGGCGCTCACCGTGGTGGATGGCTGGAACGGCACCCTGACCACCATGGCCCGCTTCTTCAGCCGCGTGGCCCTGGTGAGCTTCGGCGGGGCCTATGCCGTGCTGCCCTACGTGGCCCAGGGCGCCGTGGAGCGTTTCGGCTGGCTCAGCGCGGCCCAGATGGTGGATGGGCTGGCCCTGGGGGAAACCACGCCGGGGCCGTTGATCATCGTGGTGGCCTTTGTGGGGGTGCTGGGCGGCTGGCATGCCGCCGGCTCCCTGGCCTACGCCCTGGTGGCGGGGCTGGTGGTGGTGTGGTTCACCTTCCTGCCCTCCTTCCTGTTCATCCTGGTGGGCGGCCCCCTAGTGGAAGCGAGCCGGGGCGAAGCGCGGCTGGCCGGGCCGATGCAGGCCATCGGAGCGGCCGTGGTGGGCATGGTGGCCAGCTTGGCGCTGCTGTTCGCTGGGCCGGTGCTCTGGCCGGGGAGCCCGGGGGCCGGGCTAGACCTCGCCGCCGTGGCTCTGCTGGCGCTCGCCCTGCTGCTGCTGTTCTGGCGGCGATGGGGCGTGCTGCCCCTGATCGGCGGCGCGGCGCTGGTGGGGCTGGCGCGGGTGGGGCTGGTCTGGCTGGGGAGCTAAGCGATGCAGGGATTCCCAGCCAGACCATGGCGTGCCGGACTGGCCCCCAGCCCGAGAGCTCAGAACGTGAAGGTGGTCTTCATCAGGCCGCCCAGCTGGTGGAAGCTGCGGCTGGCTGGCGTGTCCTGCCCGAGGGGACGATTCAGATAAAAGAGCGCCGGCATCAGGGAGATGGTGTCGGTAAGCTGGAACTTGTACCAACCCTCCAGCACCACATTGCCGTCGTTGGGGGTGGAGCCATCCCGCAGGGCGGTGGCGAAGATCGGCTGGCCGATGGCGAAGCCGAGGCTGTTGTCCTTCACGAAGGCATCCTTCCATTGCAGGCCCACCATCCAGCTCTGGCTGGTGGCCACGGCGGCGGGGGCGGGATCGTCGCCATAGGCGGTGCTGTTGAGGCCCCAGCCGGCACTGATCGAAGGAACCCAGCCATTGGCGATTGGCTGCCAGAAGCCACTCAGACCGAAGGCGTTGGTGTGGGAGCCATCGGTGAAGGCCAGGCTGGCCTGCGGTGTGGCCCCGGTGATCTCGAAGCCTCCCTGAACCCAGGAATAGATGGCGGCCAACCCCCACGCCTCCTGGCTGTAGCCCAGCTGCAGAGTGCCAGCACCGTTGGAGCCGGCGGTGCCGATGCCCCCCAGGCTGGGATCGGAAATGTCGCCGTAGTAGGCGATGTAATTGGCCGAAAGGCTCCAGGCCCCCCCTTTCCACCAGAGGCCGGCGCCGCTGCCGAGGTTTTTGTTGTAGGCCCCGGGGGCACCCGCCAGGGTCATCAGGTTGAGGAGGGTGTCGTCGGGATACACGCTCGGCGCCTGGGCCAGCATGTCGTCTTGCTCCACCCGGGCCCCAAAGGTGGCGGTGAAATTGGCTCCGATCGGGAACTGATAGAAGAGTCGCTCCACCGACAGCACGAAGGGGCAGGCCAGGTCGCGGCATTCCTGATCGAAGGCCACCTCCAGCAGCGAAAGCTGGCCGGTGGGACCGCCGCCGCCGAAGGGGCTCCGTCCGAAGTTTCCGTCGCGCAGCACCGTACGCAGGAGATCCTTGCCGGTGAAGCTGGTATCGAGGCTGAGCTGAAGGTCGTAGAGGAAGGTGGTGCCGCCCCAGCCCCTGCGGCTGGAGCCCACCAGATCGCGGGCGCTGCCCCCGAAGGCATTGGCACCCACCACATAGGTGGCCTGGCCGGCGAGGGTGGTGGTGGTGGAGAACTGATCCGCCACCAGCCGCCCGACCCGGGCCTCAAGCCCGTCGATGCGGCCACGCAGCTGGGCGAGTTCGGCCTGAAACTCCTTGCTGAGACGCCGGAGCTCATCGGTGCGCTCCTGAACCCGGTCTAAGCAGGCCTGGAGCAGGGCTGCCGCCTCATAGCGACTGATCGTGCCGCCGCCCCGGAAGCTGCCGTTGGGGTAGCCAGCCACGCAGCCGTAGCGATCCACCAGGTTGGCCAGGGCCTGGTAGGCCCAGTCGGTGGGGCGCACATCACCGAAGGAGGCCGTACTGGTCACCTGGTCACGGGCGCCGTAACGGTTGAGGTCGACCAGATTCAGTTCAGCCGCCCGCAGCCCCCCTGGAAGCAGGCTCAGCAGCAATCCCAGGCCCGCCAGGCTGGCCCCCCGGCTGGCGGGGAAGGGTCCGGGAGAAACAATGGCGGGCCTAGTGGGCTGACATGGGTGGAACAAGAGCAGCGCCGGCGGCTATTGGCGCAAAACCTACTGAACCTGCCACGAAAATCAAAGGACGTTTGCGGACGAGAACGGTGCGTCTAACCCAAAGAACCTGGGTGCTCCATGGCACAAGACCCAGGCTCAGGCGTCCCTGAAATGGCTGAAAGAAGCGGGAGGGGGCCAAGACGAGGTTGGCAATGACCTCCGGAGAGCATGCCGAAGAGCAACGAATCTCCGGATACCAGCGGCCTGCAGATCCCCGAACAAGCTTCACCCCGAAGCTCACCTCGGCAGCAACTGAAGGCCGAGCGAATCACGCTTTGACCCGAAATGATGAATCGTTCGGCAACGCAAACCCGACCCAGCCTCAGAACACCTCGACCGCCGCCAGGGCTGGCTCCTCTCGCCTTCGCCGCGCCGATTCACCACAGGTCTTGGGGGTCGGAAACAGCTTGCCGGGATTGGCCAGGCCCTCGGGATCAAAGGCGAGGCGCACCAGCTGCATGGTGGCCAGATCGTCGGGGGTGAACATCCAGTCCATGTAGCAACGCTTATCGTTGCCCACCCCATGCTCGCCGCTGATGCTCCCCCCCGCCGCAATACAGAGCCGCAGAATCTCGGCCCCCAATTCCTGCACCCGTTGCTCCACGCCCGGATCGCCGGCGCGATAAAGGATCAGGGGGTGAAGGTTGCCGTCACCGGCATGGAACACATTGGCCACGGGCAGGCCATAGCGCTCGCTCAGTTCAGCGATCGCCCGCATCACCTCCGGGAGCGCCGTGCGGGGCACCACCCCGTCCTGGAGGTAATAGCTGGGGAAGCGGCGGCCGAGTGCCGAGATCGCCGATTTCCGCCCCTGCCAGAGCCTGGCCCGGTCGTCGGCCTCGGTGGCCAGGCGCACGGTGCGGGCCCCGGCCTGGCGGCAGCGCTCGGTGGCCAGCTCCAGGGCCACCGCCACCTCCTCCTGGTGGCCGTCGAGCTCCACCAGCAGCACCGCGGCCGCATCGTGGGGATACTCCTGAGCCCCCAGATAGTTGTTGACGGCCTCGATGCAGAGGCGATCCATCATCTCCATACCAGCCGGCAGGATGCCCGCGGCGGTGATGCCCCGCACCGCCTCGGCCGCCGCCTC
>JAPLIE010000123.1 GCA_026389265.1 Cyanobacteriota bacterium
AGCGGTTGGCGCAAGATGCCCCAGACCGGCCAGGTGGTGTTGGAGGACGGCGTCGAGGTGGGTTGCGGCTCCACGATCGATCGCCCTTCGGTGGGGGAAACACGCATCGGCGCCGGCACCAAGATCGACAACCTGGTGCACATCGGCCACGGTGTCACCACCGGGCGCGGCTGTGCCCTGGCCGCCCAGGTGGGCATCGCCGGTGGTGCCCGCCTCGGCAACGGCGTGATCCTGGCCGGCCAGGTGGGCGTGGCGAACCGGGCCACGATCGGCGACCGGGCGATCGCCTCCTCGAAATCAGGCATCCACGGCGAAGTCGCCGCCGGCGAGGTGGTGAGCGGCTACCCCGCCATCCCCAACCGGCTGTGGTTGCGTTGCTCCGCCGCCTTCAACAAGCTGCCGGAGATGGCGCGCACCCTGCGCAAGCTGCAGGCCGCTCAGGACTGATTCAGCCGGGGCCGCCTCTGCAGAACCACCGTCACCACCTCCCCACTGTCAATCGGTACCGCCCTAGCCGCCACTCCTTCCAGCCATCACAGCTCCCTGCGCTGGCCAGAGTTCCTGCGGCGATTCAGCCCACCGCTTCCGTCCCTGGCGCCCAGGACAGTGCGCCACCGGCTGCGACCTAGCCTCGGGCTCTCCACCTGTGCCCTGCCGGAGCGCCGCCTGTCATGACCAGCCACCGGATCACCCTGTTCGCCGGCGACGGCATCGGTCCGGAGATCACGGCGGTGGCCAGAGAGCTCCTGGATGCGGTGAGCCGGCGCCATGGCTTCGAGCTCTTCTACGACGAGCAGCCGATGGGTGGCGCCGCCATCGATGCCACCGGCGAACCGCTGCCCCCAAGCACCCTGGAGGCCTGCCGGACTGCCGATGCGGTGCTGCTCGCCGCGATCGGCAGCCCGCAATACGACAGCCTCCCCCGCGAGAAACGGCCCGAATCGGGACTGCTGGGCCTGAGGGCCGGCCTGGGTCTGTTTGCCAACCTGCGGCCGGTGAAGATCATCCCCGCCTTGGCCGGGGCCAGCACCCTCAAACCGGAGGTGATCGAGGGGGTGGATCTGCTGGTGGTGCGAGAACTCATCGGCGGCGTGTACTTCGGCACCCCCAAGGGCCGGGTCGAAGCCGATGGCCACGTGCGGGCGTTCAACACGATGGCCTACAGCGACTTCGAGATCGATCGCATCGCCAGGGTGGGCTTCGATCTGGCCCTCCAGCGTGGCGGCCGGCTCTGCTCGGTCGACAAGGCAAACGTGCTGGATGTGAGCCAGCTCTGGCGAGACCGGGTCGAGGCGATCCACGTTGATTACCCCGGCGTGAACCTGAGCCACATGTACGTGGACAACGCCGCCATGCAGCTGGTACGGGCGCCGAAGCAGTTCGACGTGATCCTCACCAGCAACCTCTTCGGCGACATCCTCAGCGATGAGGCCGCCATGCTCACCGGCTCGATCGGCATGCTGCCTTCGGCTTCTCTGGGCTCAGCCGGACCGGGGCTGTTCGAGCCAATCCACGGCTCCGCCCCAGACATCGCCGGCCAGGATCTGGCCAATCCCATGGCCATGGTGCTCAGCGCCGCCATGCTGTTGCGCATCGGCCTCAAACAGGAGGCCGCCGCCGCCGATCTGGAGGCCGCCGTGGAGCGCACCCTGGCAGCCGGGTTCCGCACCGGCGATCTGATGGCCGAGGGCTGCACCCAGCTCGGTTGCCAGGCGATGGGCGAACAGCTGTTGGCGGCACTGGAGGGTTGAGGCCGGCGGAAGCGGGGATCGCGGGGGGAAGGACAATTCAGGCCGGTTCGCCCTGGGACGCCAGGGAGGAGGGCTTCGATCGCGCCTCACGATCAGAACCCTGGAGGTCCCGGGAACCAGACCACCGCAATCCACAAGCAGCCAGCGCGGAAGGTCGAGCCGGCGATCTGCGAAACTCGCTAGCGACTCTGTCTATGGCTCGATGTCGAAGCGTCACCCGGTTGTCTCTGTCACCGGCTCCTCCGGCGCTGGAACCAGCACCGTGAAGCGCGCCTTCGAGCACATTTTTAAACGCGAGGGGATCACCCCGGCGGTGGTCGAGGGCGACAGCTACCACCGCTACGAGCGGGGTCCGATGAAGGAGGCCATGGCCGCCGCCCTGGCCAATGGCGAGAACTTCTCCCACTTCGGTCCCGAAGCCAACCTGTTCGAAAAGCTCGAGGAGCTGTTCAGGACCTACGGCGAGACCGGCAGCGGCGAGAAGCGCTACTACCTCCACTCCGTTGAGGAGGCCGCCGAGCACAACGCTCGCCTCGGCACTAACCTCCAGCCCGGCCAGTTCACCCCCTGGGAAGCCATCCCCGCCGGCACCGACCTGCTCTTCTACGAAGGCCTGCACGGCGGCGTGAAGGGTGAGGGCTACGACGTGGCCGGTCTGGCCGACCTGCTGGTGGGCGTGGTGCCGGTTGTGAACCTGGAGTGGATTCAGAAGATTGCCCGCGACAACAAGGAGCGCGGCTACTCGGCTGAGGCCACGGTGGACACGATCTTGCGGCGGATGCCCGACTACATCAACCACATCTGCCCCCAGTTCAGCCAGACGGACATCAACTTCCAACGTGTCTCGACTGTGGACACCTCCAACCCGTTCATGATCCGCGATATCCCAACGCCGGATGAGTCGTTCGTGATCTGCCACTTCCGCAAAGGAGCTCGCGCCAAATGGGGGATCGACTTCACCTATCTTCTCGACATGATCAATGGCTCCTTCATGTCCAGTCCCACCAGCATCGTGGTGGACGGCGGCAAGATGGGCTTCGCGATGGAACTGATCCTCACCCCGACCATCCACCGCATGATTGAGGAGAAGAAAAATCTCGCTTGATTCCTGCGGCAGCCCTACACTCGCTGCAGTGCAACGGGTTCTTCCCCCTGCGCGTCGTTCCGCTGCAGCCGCGTCATCAGCGCCGACATCGCCACTGACATCGCCGCTGATGGGCCCCTCGATCGAATCGGGGATCCGGCCCCACCGCCTGCGCGGGCTCCCGGCCCGCGCCAAGGTCCTTCCTTCGAAATCCGGTCGGCTTCGGGTTCGCTGAGCGCCAACACCCCGCTCGCCGGGTTCCAGGGATTGCGCCTGGATCGAGTCAACAGTTCCGTGGTGCTGCAAGTGGCGCGTCAGGTGTATTTCCGCTTCCTCTCCTCCGGTCCCAGCGGAATCGAGCCCGCAGGAATCGTGCTCAAGGTCGCGGCCAGCGAGGGTAGGGTGGTGTTTGAGGCGCCGGTTCTGCTCCCCGACGAGCACTTCGTGCCGATCGACTGGCTCCGCAACCGCAGCGTCGGTCGCAACCGGCCCGGACGCCCGGCTCCATCCCGCAGTCCGCTCTGAGGTTTCCGCCCAGGCCTGCCGATTCCATGTCCTCCCCCTTCCACCCCATCCAGTCCCTGATCCCGCTGCTGGCGGCCCCGGTGGCCCTGATCGGAGCCTGCATCGGCAGTTTCATCAACGTCGTGGCCTGGCGGTTGCCCCGGGAGGAATCCCTGCTCTGGCCGGGAAGCCATTGCCCCCGCTGCGGCACTCCCCTCGCCTGGTTCGAAAACATTCCCGTTCTGGCCTGGCTGATGCTGCGGGGCCGGTGCCGTCACTGCCATCAGCCGATCGCGTCCCGCTACCCCCTGGTGGAGAGCCTCTGCGCCGGCCTCTGGGTGGCGGTGTTGCTGGCCAGGCCCGATCGGATGGGCGCCGGCGCCGAGCCCGTTCTGCTGCTGCTAGCCGGGTGGTTTCTGGTCAGCTGGCTGCTCCCCATGGTGCTGATCGATCTCGACCGCCTCTGGCTTCCCGAACCGATGCTGCGCTGGGGCGTGCTGCTCGGCCTGGCCTTCACCGCCCTGGTGGGGTTCCTTCAGGATCCGGCCACCGGTCGCCGACTGCTGCTGGAGCATCTGGTGGCCACGGCGCTGGGACTGCTGGGTTTCGAAGCCGTGAGCGCCCTGGCCGAGCGGGCCTTCGGCCGGCCAGCCCTTGGCCTGGGGGATGCCAAACTCGCGGCTCTGATGGGGGCCTGGCTCGGGCCCGGCGGGCTCGGCGTGGCGGTGGTCCTTGCGGTGCTCGGGGGGGCTCTGGTGGGAGGACTTGCCAGGATTCTCGGCCGGCTGGGTCCGAACCAGCCCTTTCCCTTCGGCCCCTTCCTCGCCGCGGGCACCGTGCTGGTGTGGTTGGTGGGGCCCCAGCCCTGGCTGCGGCTAATGCTCCCCGCTCTGGTGCAGGGCAGCCCCCTCTGAAGCGTCTTGCCAGTCCCTGCCGCTCCGTGGCGCGGCAGCGTTTAATAGGTTTCCACCAGGCCCTCGCCCGATCCGCACCGAGCCTCATTCCGCCCATGTCCCTGTTCGACTGGTTCGCCGATCGCCGCAAGAACGCTCCCGTGGTGCGATCCAGCCAGGGTCCAGAACCCGATGAGGGGGACGGCCTCTGGAGCAAATGCCCCGAGTGCGACCTGGTGGTTTACCGGAAGGATCTTGTGGCCCATGCCTACGTTTGCAAGGGCTGTGGCCATCACCAGCGGATCAACAGCGAGGAGAGGATCCGCCTGGTCGCCGATGAGGGGAGCTTCGAAGCCCTTGATGCCGACCTTTCCCCCACCGATCCGCTCGCCTTCAAAGACCGCCGCTCCTATGCCGATCGCCTGCGGGATAGCCAACAGAGCACCGGCCTCCGGGATGCGGTGGTCACCGGTCTCTGCCGCCTGGAGGGCATGCCCCTAGCCCTGGGGGTGATGGACTTCCGCTTTATGGGTGGCTCGATGGGTTCGGTGGTGGGGGAAAAACTCACCCGCCTGATCGAGGAGGCCACGGCCCGGCGCTGCCCCGTGGTGATCGTGTGCGCCTCAGGCGGCGCCCGCATGCAGGAGGGCATGCTGAGCCTGATGCAGATGGCCAAGATCTCCGGCGCCCTGGAACGGCATCGCCAGGCCGAGCTGCTCTATATCCCCTTGCTCACCCACCCCACCACCGGCGGGGTGACGGCCAGCTTTGCCATGCTCGGCGATCTGATCCTGGCTGAACCGAAGGCCCTGATCGGCTTCGCCGGACGCCGTGTGATCGAGCAGACCCTGCGAGAGAAGCTCCCGGACAATTTCCAGACCGCCGAGTACCTGCAGGAGCATGGATTCATCGACAAGATCGTGCCCCGCACCGAGCTGCGCGCCACCCTGGCCACCCTGCTGCGCCTGCATGCGCCATCGCGTCGCGGTCAGCCGGTGGCCCCATGAACCGTCGGCCCTCCGGCTCCGAATGGCCGCACCGGCTGGGATGGCTCCAGGCTTTCCTGCCCATGGTCCTGCTTTTGGTGGGCCTGGCTCTGCCCCCGGCGCCGTCTCCGCTGCTGCCGGGCTTGAAGCCCGCCTGGGCCGGGCCGGTGGAATGGCGGGAGGTTCCGGCCTCCGCCACGGGGCGCCAGTGGTGGGATGCCGGCAGCCTGCGGCGTGATCGCCGCGGCACCCTGTCGGTGCTGAGCCGCTTTCAGCCCCTTTCCGAGCCGGAAGGGATCGAAGCTCCGCAGCCCTCCCCTGCCGCTGGAAGCTTGGAAGCGAAACCGCGGAGCGCCCGCCAACCCCTGGGAACGCTGGTGGTGATGGAACTCGACTGCGACCTCGGGCTCTACCGAGACGTGTCCGTGAACGGCCTGCCCCGCTTCAACGCCACCTGGCAGCCCACCGGCGGCGATCCACTCGTGGCGGCCACGCTTCAGGAGGCCTGCGCCGCAGCGGCAGGGCCCGCCACCGGCCGGGAACCGACGGCCTGAACGCACCGCCAGCTCCCTCCACCCCAAGCCTTCTCCCCACCATGGCTGCGCCCACCTACCGTCCCCTCGGCGTCGCCGTCGCAGGCCTTGGCTTTGGTGAGGCGGTGCACCTTCCGGCCCTGCGGGATTGCCCAGGCACCGAGCCGGTGGCCCTCTGGCATCCCCGTGCCGAACGACTGGAGCGAGCCTGCCGAGCAAGCGAGCTCGGCGGCAGCACTGATTTCAGCGCCGTTCTCGCCGACCCGCGGGTAGAGGCCGTGGTGATCGCCACCCCACCGGCCCCCCGCTTCGAGCTGGCCCGCCAGGCCCTTGAGGCTGGCAAGCACCTGCTGCTTGAGAAGCCAGTGGCCCTCGAGGCCGCCGCCATCGAGGAACTGCAGCGGCTGGCCATCCGCCAAAAACTTTGTGTAGCAGTAGATTTCGAATACCGCGCTGTGCCGGTCTTCCAGCAGCTCGCCGCCCTCCTGGCCGAGGGGGCGCTGGGGGAACCCTGGCTAGTGAAACTCGACTGGCTGATGGCTAGTCGCGCCGATGCCAGCCGTCCCTGGAGCTGGTACTCCCATGCAGCCGAGGGAGGGGGCGTGCTCGGCGCCCTCGGCACCCATGCCTTCGACATCCTGAACTGGCTCGTAGGACCCGCTGAGCTCCACGCCGCCAGGCTGAGCACGGCGATCCGGGAGCGCCCTCTGGCCGAAGCCAAGAGCGCCGGCGCCTCCGCCATGGGCGCGGTGGACGCCGAGGACATCGCCCTGATCCAGCTCGATCTCAGCGACTCCCTGGGCCGGCGGATGCCGGCCCAGGTGAACCTGGCCTCGGTGGCCCGGGCGGGCCGAGGCTGCTGGCTCGAGCTCTACGGCCGTGAGGCCACCCTGGTGCTCGGATCAGCCAACCAGGCTGATTATGTACACGGCTTTCAACTAGCGATCGCCCGGCCTGGGGAGCCCCTGCGGCCGGTACCCGCCGATCCAGCTCTGGCCTTCGGACGCACTTGGGAGGATGGCCGGATCGCGCCGGTGCGCCGGCTGATCGGCTGGTGGGCAAGCGCCGCCCGCGAGGGGCGGCCGATGGTGCCGGGCCTGGCGGAAGCGGCGGCCAGCCAGGTCCTCTGTGATGCCGCCCGGCGGCACCAGCCGATCGGGCCCGCATGAAGCGATGGGGGCCCTGTTGGGCATCCCCTAGACTCGCCCCCAGGCACGGCGGGGGATCCCGCTAGTCGTCGCTTTCCCCCCATTCTCGAGGTTTCCCATGGCGCTCGTTCCGCTTCGGCTGCTGCTCGACCACGCCGCCGAAAACGGCTACGGCATTCCCGCCTTCAACGTGAACAACCTGGAACAGGTCCAGTCGATCATGGAGGCGGCCCACGAGACTGACAGCCCGGTGATCCTGCAGGCCTCCCGCGGCGCCCGTCAGTACGCCGGTGAGAGCTTCCTGCGCCACCTGATCCTGGCCGCCGTGGAAACCTACCCCGACATCCCGGTGGTGATGCACCAGGACCATGGCAACAGCCCCGCCACCTGCTACGGCGCCGCCGCCAACGGCTTCACCTCCGTGATGATGGACGGCTCCCTTGAGGCCGACGCCAAGACCCCGGCCTCCTACGAGTACAACGTGCGCGTCACCAAGGAAGTGGTGGACGTGGCCCATGCCATCGGCGTGAGCGTGGAGGGCGAGCTGGGCTGCCTGGGCTCCCTGGAGACCGGCCAGGGTGAGGCTGAGGATGGCCATGGCTTCGAGGGCACCCTCGACCACTCCCAGCTGCTCACCGACCCCGCCGAAGCCGCCGACTTCGTGGCCAAGACCAACGTGGATGCGCTGGCGATCGCCATCGGCACCAGCCATGGCGCCTATAAGTTCACCCGCAAACCCACCGGCGAGGTGCTGGCGATCAGCCGTATCGCCGAGATCCACAAGGCCATTCCCAACACCCACCTGGTGATGCACGGCTCCTCCTCGGTGCCCCAGGAGTGGCTGGACATGATCAACAAGTACGGCGGTGCCATCCCCGAGACCTACGGCGTGCCCGTGGAAGAAATCCAGGAAGGCATCCGCAACGGCGTGCGCAAGGTGAACATCGACACCGACAACCGCCTGGCCTTCACCGCCGCGGTGCGCGAGGCAGCCTTCAAGGATCCCGCCAACTTCGATCCCCGCCACTTCAATAAGCCCGCCCGCCAGTACATGAAGCAGGTGTGCCTCGACCGCTATCAGCAGTTCTGGTGCGCCGGCAACGCCAGCAAGATCAAGCAGCGCGACATCAACTATTACGCCGCTCTCTACGCCAAGGGTGCCCTTGATCCCAAGAGTGCCGTGGCGGTCTGAACCTGCGGGTTCCCCGAGATCCAGCGATCACGATTCCCAGCCGGGGCCCCTAGGGCCCCTTTTTTTTTATAGGCCTGCGGGCACGGTTTCCGGCACTGCGGGACACCGCCCATTGCGGCGGTACGTCCCTCAAGGTGGAACGTTGCCGCAAAGCGTTGGGGCGAAGCGATCAAGTGGAGCGTTGAAGCGAAACGTTGCAGGGAATCGTTGCGGTGATCCGTTGCAGCGCTCCGGAGCTGCCGTCAAGGCTGGGAGGCCGGTCGCGCTAGCAGGGGCGGTGACACCGCGGCGGCTCCGCCCTTACGGCCCACCAGTTCGTTGAGGGCCTGCTGCAGGTTGCGCTCCATCACGATCGTGCGGCCGTCGGTCACCACCACCCGTACCAGGGTGGGCAGGTCGTTGTTGCTGGACTGCAGGTAGATCGGTTCGACATAAAGCAGGCCCCGGCCCACCGGCAGCACCAGCAGATTGCCGTGGATCACCTTGGAACCGGCCCGGTTCCAGAGGCCGAACTGATAGCTGATCGCCGGGTCTTGCTCGATCAGGGCCGACACCTGCTGGGGCCCGAGCAGCAGGCGCTGCTGCGGGAAGCGGGCCAGCAGGAGCTCGCCATAGTGGGGTTGATCGTTGCGGGCCGCCAGCCAGGCCACCAGGTTGGGCCGCTTCAGTGGCGAGAAGGGCAGCAGCAAAACGAATTCCGGCTTGTCCTGACCCGGCAGCTGCACGGTGAGGTGGTACGGCTCCACAGGCGTGTTGGTGGAACCGTAGATCTCCAGCGGAATCGACCAGACATCATCGCCGTTGTAGAAGGTGCGCACATCGGTGACGTGGTAGCGCAGCATCCGCTCCGCCTGAATCGCGAACTGGCTGCGCGGCACCTGGATGTGGGCCTGCAGCGCCGCCGGCATCGCCGCCAGCGGCCGGAACAGCTCCGGGAAGGCACGCCGCCAGGTGGCCAGCACCGGATCGGAGGGGTCACTGACGTAGAGCCAGACCTTGCCGTTGTAGGCGTCGACCACCGCCTTGACCGGGTTGCGGAAATAGCGGATACCGCTTGAATTGGCCTCGGAGTAGGGATAACTGTCGCTGGTGGTGAAGCCATCGAGCAGCCAATACTGATGCTGATCCGCTTCGAAGCCGGGGGTGTTCGCCACCCGCGCCGTGACCAGGTATGGCTGGCTCTCGAACCGCAGGAAGGGCGCCAGCGCTCGCATCCGTTCGGTCACCCGCCGCCGCAGGTGCAGCCGGGAGGCGGGCGTCAGCGATCCGGAGAACAGCAACCGCGGCTCAGTCAGGTAGGCGGCCGCCATCAGTCGCTGCAGTGGGCCGTGGATCGGCAGGCCGCCACTGCCGCTGTAATGGGAATAGATGTTCAGCTCCCCCTCCGGAAAGTCGAACTCCCGCACCTGCGAGGGCGCAATGATGTAGGGCGAAGGGCCCGATCCGAAGTAGAGGCGGGGCCGGCCCACTGGCAGTGCCTCGCGCGCGCGGGCATCGCTGATCCCCAGGGCGGGGATGCCCTGCACCCGGCCGCTGCGGCCCAGATCCTTGACGAAGAAGAGCGGCAGCCCATCCGGCCCGAAGGCGTTCACCGGCGACACGGTGAAGCCGTAGCCGTGGGTGAACACCATGTGGCGGTTCAGCCAAGTGCGTGAATCCTTCGCCAGGCTGCCGGTATCCAGTTCCCGCGCGGCGATCAGCACCTGCTGCGATCCCAGCCTTGCCGCATCGCTGGCCAGCGGATAGCGATCGACCGCCGCCGAGAAGAAGCGGTAGTAGAGGCGCAGCTGCTGCAGCTGCCGATTGGTGGCCAGCAAGGGCCGGCTATCCCAGAGGCGGATGTTGGCCAGGGTGCCAGGCGCCTGCTCGAGGTCCTCGGCGGTGAGTTCCTGGCGGGGTTCGAGGGCCAGCTGCCGCACCGCCTCCAGGCCGAAGGCGCGGCGTGTGCCGCGAATGGAGCGCTCAAGGTATGGCGTTTCGATCGCCAGCTCGCGGGGTTGGACCACGAGGCGCTGCACCAGCGGTGCCACGATCCACTCGACGATCGGCACCATCAAAGCGGTGGACGCCAGGGGGATCAGGGCGCCGCGCCGCAGCCAGCCCCGCGGCAACGGCACCAGCAGACCGAGGGCGGTGAGCAGCAGTAGCAGCGCCAGCAGCAGCCGCAGCGGCAGGCGCACGTGCAGATCCACGAAACCGGCACCGGCTGCCACGCCGCTGCCGCGCACCATCAGATCGAAGGGAGCGAAGGCATTGCTCAAGGCCGCCATCGCCGCCAGCACCGCCAGCTGGGGTTGAAGCACCCGCTGCTGGGCTCGGCTCAGGCCGGGGAAGCGCAGATCGCTCAGGGTGGTGCCCTCACTGAGGGTGAGCCAGAGGCAGCCCGCCAGGCCGACCGCCACCTGGGCAATCACCACGCTCACCAGCAGGTGCAGGGCCGGCAGCTGCAGCACGGTGAAGGCCAGATCGAGGCCCACCACCGAATCGCGCTGGCGGAAAGGCGCCGCCAGCAGCGCCGGCAGCCAGAGGCTCCAGCCCCGGGCCAGGGCGGTGGCCGAGGCGATCAGCGCCGCCCCCAGGGTGATTTGCAGGGTGGTGCGGGGCCAGAGCAGCAACGGCAGCAGCAGGCCCGCCGCCAGGCCCAGGAAGAGCCAAGGGGGAAGGTCGGCCAGCACCGGGATGCCGGTGATCACCCGACCACTGAAGGGCTCGGCGATCAGATCGCGGGCTTGGACCAGCAGGTAGGTGAGGCCGCCGGCCAGCAGCACCAGCAGGGCGACTACCAGCAGCACCAGCAGCGAGGGGCCGAGGCGGAGTAGGGGTGAGGCCGGCAGAGGCTTTGGGCCCGGCGCCTGGCGCAGTCGCCAGCTGCGCTGCAGCTGCTGGAGCTGCAGCGGGATCCCCAGGCCGAGCACCAGGGCGAAGGCGAGCATCTGCAGCAGCCAGCGCCGCAGCAGCACCACTTCGGCATCGAACTGGGCGAACCACTGCCACTCGATCACGAGGCGAGGGATCAGCACCATCAGCCCCACCAGCAGGGCAGCGGCGGGCAGGCCGTGCCGCAGCACTCGGTGGAAGGGAACGGCGGCAGGAGGGGTCACCGCATGAGGCTAGACAGCTGGCGAACCGGGTCAAGCCCCGGGCGCCGACAGGGGTTAAATCAATATCCGATTCCACGGCTCGGGTATTTTCATTCCCATCATTTGTCGCTGCTAGCGTCTACTTACCGCTGTGCGAGCTCCGTGACGGCCATCCTCTCCCGCTCCACCTTCATCGGGCTGCGCTGCAAGGAGTGCGGTCACCCCTACGAAGCCGGCGCCCGCCATGTCTGCGAAGACGTCTGTTTCGGCCCCCTGGAGGTCGTTTACGACTACGACGCCATCCGCAGCCGGGTGAGCCGCGCCACGATTGAGGCGGGCCCCACCTCCATCTGGCGCTACCGCGAATTTCTCCCCATCGAAGGGGATCCGATCGACGTGGGCACCGGCTTCACCCCCCTGCTGCGGGCCAACCGCCTGGCCAGGCGCCTTGGCCTCAAGGAGCTTTATATCAAGAACGACGGTGTGAACATGCCGACGCTCTCCTTCAAGGACCGGGTGGTGTCCGTGGCCCTCACCCGCGCCCGCGAACTCGGTTTCACCACCGTGAGCTGCGCCTCTACCGGCAACCTGGCCAATTCCACCGCCGCCATCGCCGCCCATGCCGGCTTGGAGTGCTGCGTGTTCATCCCCAGCGACCTGGAGCTGGGCAAAGTGCTGGGCACCCTGGTCTACAACCCCACGCTGATGGCGGTGAAGGGCAACTACGACCAGGTGAACCGCCTCTGCTCGGAAGTGGCTAATACCTACGGCTGGGGCTTCGTGAACATCAACCTCCGCCCCTACTACTCCGAAGGATCGAAAACCCTCGGCTACGAGGTGATCGAACAGCTCGGCTGGCGCCTGCCGGACCACATCGTGGCCCCCCTGGCCTCCGGCTCCCTGTTCACCAAGATCCGCAAGGGGTTTGACGAATTCATCAAGGTGGGGCTGGTGGAGGAGAAGGCGGTGCGCTTCAGCGGCGCCCAGGCCGAGGGCTGCAGCCCGATCGCCCAGGCCTTCGCCGAAGGCCGCGACTTCATCACCCCGGTGAAGCCCCACACCATCGCTAAATCGATCGCCATCGGCAATCCGGCCGACGGCCCCTATGCCATCGACATCGCCAACCGCACCGGCGGCAACATCGCGGCGGTGAGCGATGCCGAAATCATCGAGGGCATCAAGCTGCTGGCCGAAACCGAGGGCGTCTTCACCGAAACCGCCGGTGGCACCACGATTGCGGTGCTCAAAAAACTGGTGGAGCAGGGCAAGATCGACCCCAGCGAAAGCACCGTGGCCTACATCACCGGCAACGGCCTCAAGACCACCGAGGCCATTGCCTCCTCAATCGGCGAGCCCTTCGTGATCGAGGCTCAACTGGCCAGCTTCAACAGTGCCTGGGAGCGGGCCCAGTCGTTGCAACGAGCCACCTGGGAAACCGTGGGCTGATCCACACCATCAGCCCCCACGGCGGGCACGTTCAACCATCTCCCACTCCCCCATCCCTTCGTCCAAAGCGCAACCATGGCCGTCCAGGTTCTGATCCCCACCCCCCTGCAGAAGTTCACCAACGACGAAGCCAGCGTGGACCTGGAGGCCGCGAGCGTCGATGAACTGCTCCAGGCGATGGAGGGTCGTTTCCCCGGCATCCTCAGCCGACTCTGCGATGAGAGCGGCAAGCTGCGGCGCTTCCTCAACGTGTACGTGAACAGCGAGGACATCCGCTTCCTCAATCACCAGGCCACCGCCCTGGCCGATGGGGATGAAGTGAGCATCGTCCCCGCCGTGGCGGGCGGCTGATCCACCCCAGCTGATGGCGACCATCAGCGATCTGGAAGCATCGCCGACACCAGTGTCGTCTTCTCGCCCATAAGGTGTTGGCTAGTCGTCGTTTCGGAGGCTCGGAATCCATGGGCAACGCTGCGACCCCCGCCCCCACAGGCTCCACGCCCGCACGGATCCAGCTGGAGAGCGCCTTGGATCCTGAGGCCGCGCCGATCGATTCGCCATCCCTAGCCTGCGAACTACGGCTGGGCGAGCACGGCTTGGAATCGGGCGAAGGCTGGGAAGCACCAGCTCTCTGGTTCGACTACCGCGAAGCCGCCAACCCGGTGCGCCCCGGCCTCACCGAACCGATCGGCCTGCACCAGTGGGGCGCCGAGCTCCACTCTCACGGACCCACGGCCATCCTGCCGCTCGACCTCAGCCTTGAGCTGGGTTGCCCGGGACCGGCCACCAGTCCCGCCCTCGCCGCCCACTTCCTGCGGATTCTTCCCGGTGAAGCCCTCAGCGCCGCCGCCGTGGCAACCACCTCCCTGTTCGCCGTGCTGCGAGGCGGCGGTTCCCTGACCCGCCCCGGCGACCAACACGCCGGCCCCCTCTCCCTGGCCTGGGAGAGCGGTGATGTGTTCGTGCTCCCGGCCGGGCAGGCGCCCCGCCTGGAGGCCCGGGAGGAAAGCGTTCTCTACTGGGTTCACGATGGCCCTCTGCTGCGCTACCTGGGCGTCGAGCCGAGCCGGCCTCGCTTCCGTCCTTGTCACTATCCAGCCACCAGACTGCAGCGGGAACTGGAGACCCTGCTCAATGACCCAACAGCCAGCAAGGCGAACCGGCTCAGCCTGCTGCTGGGAAACGCCGATCTGCCGGCCACCCGCACCGTGTCCCACACCCTGTGGGCGATGCAGGGGGTACTGCCGGCTGGATCCGTGCAATCAGCCCACAAGCACCAGTCGGTGGCCCTCGATCTGATCCTCGATTGCGACCCCGGTTGCTACACCCTGGTGGGCAGCTCCTGCGACAGTGAGGGTCGGATCCGTGATCCCCAGCGCATCGACTGGCAAAGCGGCGGCGCCTTCATCACTCCACCAGGCCTTTGGCATGCCCATGGGAATGAAAGCGGCCGAGCCGCCCGGCTGCTGCCGATACAGGATGCCGGCCTACACACCTACCTTCGCAGCCTCGACATCCGCTTCCGAGGCGGCCTCCGTGGTGAGGAGTGAGGAGAGCTGGGCGGGCACCTCGGAAAGCTGAGGATTCTCCGACTCCCACTGGGCTACCAAGGCCCGGAAGTCTTCGCCATTGATCGTTTCCTCGGCGATCAAATGCTCCACCAGCCGATCGAGCAGCTGCCGGCGGGGCCGCAAAACGGCGAGGGCCTGATCCAGGGCAGCCGAGGCCAGCTGCCTCACCTGAGCATCGATCTGGCTGCCGGTGCGGCTGGAGTAGGGGGGAGCCTCGGGGCGGATCCAGTCGCGACCCAGGAATACCTGGCCGGCATCCGATTCCAAGGCCACCGGGCCGAGACTGGAGAAGCCGTAGCGAGTCACCATCTCACGACAGATGCGGCTCACCATCTGTAGATCGCCAGCGGCACCCTGGGTCACCTCGCTCGGACCGAAGACCACGATCTCGGCGGCCCGACCGCCCAGCACCACCACCAGGCGCGAGCGGAGATAGGCCTTGCTGATCAGGCCTGAATCGATGATGTCCTCATCGGGCATGGTGCGGGCGAAGCCACCGACTCCGCCCGCCCGCGGTAGCAGGGTCACCTTGTCGAGCTTGTCGGCGTTGGGCAGCAGGGTGGTGAGCAGGGCATGGCCCACCTCGTGGTAGGCGATCAGGCGCTTCTTGGCGCTGTCCTGGAGGGGGGCCGCCGTGAGGCCCATGGTGATGCGCTCAAGGGCATCGCCCATGGCGGCGTCATCGATGTGGTCCTGGTGGCGGCGGGCCGTGAGGATGGCCGCCTCATTGAGCAGGTTGGAGAGGTCGGCGCCGGAGAACCCCGGAGTGCGGGACGCCCAGTCGGCGAGAGAAACGGAATCGGCAAGCGGCCGGCTGCGCGCATGCACCGAAAGGATGTCCTCGCGTCCCTTGCGGTCGGGCAGGTCGACGGTGATGCGGCGATCGAAACGACCGGGACGCAGTAGGGCGGCATCCAGCACATCCGACCGGTTGGTAGCGGCCAGCAGAATGACTCCGGAGTTCTCCTCAAAACCATCCATCTCGGTGAGCAGCTGGTTGAGGGTCTGCTCCCGTTCATCGTTGCCGCCTCCGATGCCCGCACCCCGCTGGCGACCGACGGCATCGATCTCGTCGATGAAGATGATGCAAGGCGCCTTGGCCTTGGCCTGACGGAACAGATCACGCACCCGACTGGCACCCACCCCCACAAACATCTCCACGAATTCGGAGGCGGCGATCGAGAAGAAGGGCACTCCTGCCTCGCCGGCGATGGCCTTGGCGAGCAGGGTCTTGCCGGTACCCGGCGGACCCACCAGCAACACGCCTTTGGGAATCTTGGCGCCCACAGAGGTGAACCGCTCCTGAGAGCGCAGGAAGGTGACCACCTCCTGGAGCTCCTCCTTGGCCTCGCCGATCCCGGCCACATCCTCGAAGTGCACCCCCACCGACCCCTCGGCCTGAAGACGGGGCTGGCTGCGGCCAAAGCCAAGGGCCCTGTTCGCCACCTGGCTCGAACGGCGGATCAGCAGGGTGAGGCCGGTGAGGAGCAGCATCACCAGCAGGAGATTGCCCAGCAGCCCGGCCATCGCCTCATCGCGCTGCTCATCACGCACGGTGAGGGGCACACGGGCTTGGGTGGCGGTGCGGATCAGGAGCTGGTTGTCGTTGAACACCGGCACCTGAATGCTGCGACCATCCCGGTAGGTGGCATCAACCACGCCCTGGCGAGGGGAGAGCAGCAGATCCTTCACCCTGCCCGACGACAGATCCTGGAGCAGCTGGCTGTAGGAGAGGGTATCGCCGCCACCACCGCCGATGCTGAAGGGCTGCTGGCGCACCTCCTTGTTGCCGGATGACCGGACCCCGGTCCTGGCATCGCCGCTCCGGGGGGGCGCGGTGATCACGCCGGGCTTCGCCGCTGCGGGCTCGGTACCGGAGTCCACGGGACGCACCCCTTGGCCCTGGACCTTCTGAGCCGTCCCTTCGGGGGTGGGTGATGGCTGGGGCTGAGTCGACGTCGTTCCCACGGGCCTACGAAGCGAAACAAGACTCTAGCGATTTGACGAAAGGAAGGTTCGCAACGGATGATCTTCGTTTGGCTGCATCAGCGAAGGGATGGCTGTTCCTAAGAAGAAAACCTCTAAAGGCAAGCGCAATCAGCGGCATGCCCATTGGAAGGCGAAGGCCGGTGTCGCCGCCGCCAAGGCCCTTTCGATCGGCAAGGCCGTGCTGAGTGGCAAGGCTCAGGGCTTTGTCTATCCGATCGCCGAGGACGAGGAAGACGGCGAAAGCTGAGCGGGATGATCCAGAGGTTCCCAGCGGCGCCGACCATCAAGCTGGGTGACCCCTACAATCGGAAGGTCTCCAGCCAGGTCATTTATTAAGGGCCAAGCACTCCGTTTGGCAGCCCCATTGGGCTCTATTCCGCCGCAGAACCCCGCCACCAGCGGGTCCTGGTAGAGAGGTGGCGGGAGCGAATGCAGGCTGGAGCGCACCACGCACTCCAGTTCATCGGGAGCCAGCCAGGCGCCACCGGCACGCCGCTGTCGGGCTTCTGCATGAAATCTCCAGCGCCGGGCCAGACTCCAGCGGCGGGGACGTAGGACCCAGAGTCCATCCGCGGTGCGCCAGAGGGATTCGTAGCTCTCCAGCTCCCGATCCCAGCGAGGCAGCCAGCTCTGTTCGGCTTCGCTGAGATCCCAGCCGTGTAGCCGTGCCAGGCCCGCGGCAACAGCTTCCTGGCCGAGCGGTCGGCAGCCCATCAACCAACCCTCCAGCACCAGCGCATCGGCGGCTTCTTCGCTGTCACCGCAGCGATCACCCTGGCCGGCAGCGAGGGTCTTGTCGAAGCGGGGCAGTCGCAGGCAAGAACCGCCGCGCCAGGCCTCGATGCGATCCACCAGCAGATCCACATCGTGGCTGCCCGGAGGGACCCTGGTCACGCCGAAGGGATTGCCCGCCAGACGGTTCAGCCGCTCGGGTAGGGGGAGGTAGGCATCATCGATGGAGGCCACGGCCAACCGCAGTCCTTGGGCCGGCGCCAGGCGTGCCAGTTGCCGCACCAAGGTGGACTTTCCTGCGCCCACTGGGCCGTTAAGCAGCAGCACAGGCCGGCGCTGGTCAGGGCGGCTCTGTAGGTCTGCCAGGTGGGCCAGCAGCGGCTGAACCAGATGCTGCAGCAGTCCGTCCGCCGCAGCGATGGGCGAGGGGCCTTCAGGTTCCAAGCTTGAAGGCCTCCAGCACGCCCGCGTAGGTCGTCCCGAGGCGCAGGTTGTCGAGCATCACCCAGAGCAGCGGCGTCTCCTCGCCACGCACCGCCCGGGTGCGCAGCCGCACGAGCAACTCCATGGCGAGAACCAGCATGAACACCACGGCCGGCCGGCCGCCCGGCACCCGCACCAGCAGCAGAGAAATCAAGTTCTGGCTCAGGAAATAACCCACCAGCAACGAGAGCAGCGCCAAGCTGGCGTGGCGCCAGCTGCGCCGCAGCTGGCCCACCAGGGACCGGCCGAGACGCCGTTCAAAGGCGGCATAGCGGGTGCGCTGCGGGGGATTCGTCATGGGGCAGGAAGCAGCCGCTCCAGCCAGCTCAGCGTGACCTGGCCCTCCGGACAGGCCGGACCGTGCAGCAGGGCGAGGGGCCGATCCGAACCTCCTAGGCCATCCACCACGGCGGCGGCGGCGGCAAAGACCCCGACCCCCTCATGGCGGGACAGGGAGCTGAGGGTCACGAGGGTGGTGAGCCCGGCCCCCCGGGCCGCCGCCAGACCCTGGGCCGAATCCTCCACCACCACCACCCGCTGCGGATCCAGGCCGGCCATGGCCATGGCCAAACGGTAGCCCTGCGGATCGGGTTTCTTGCGGCTCACGTCATCGCCGCTGATCCAGCCCTGGAAGGCCCCAGCCACCCCCGCGAGACTGCCGGCCATGAAGGCCTCCACCGCGGCCCGGGAACTGGTGGTCACGATGATCTGGGTGAGACCGGCGGCGGCGGCGGCGCCAATCAATCGCTCCACCCCCTCCCGCAGCGGGATCGAGCCGCTATGCATCAGCTCGGCGTAGTGGCGCTTTTTGGCTGCCACCAGAGCATCGAGAAGGGGCTCGGAGGGTGGGCTGCCCTCCAGGTCCGTGAGGAAGCGGGCCATCCGCTCTCGCCCCCCGGCGATTCCTAGGTCGTCGAGATAACGGGCCCGATCCCAGCGCCAGGGCAGACACGCCTCGGCGAGAGCTTGGTTGTAAGCCACCCGATGGCCATCGAGTTCCGTCTCGGCGAGGGTGCCATCCAGATCCCAGAAAATCGCCTCAAGGGAAGGAGCCACCGCGCCACCGGTTCTACCGCCGCAGGGTAGGGCTGGCGACACCGGCGGCGGGCAGCACAATGCGGAGGTGCCTGCCCCTTACCTTGCCCTTCCTCGACACGCAACCCTGGGTCCTCCCACCACCCCTGTCACGGCGGCATCCCCCCACCGGGGTTGATCACGGGCCCGGGGTTTCCCTGGATTGCCCCGCGGTCGATCTGCCGGAGGAGCTGTTAGCGGTGCTGCGACGCCGGGGCCACCTCAGCGACAGCAGCCTCCGCAGCCTCCTGGATCCCCCCCGGGCGCCCGATCCCCACGACCACTTCCCCGACCTCGCCAAGGCGGTGGAACGGCTGGAGCGGGCCTGCCGCTCTGGCGAAAGCCTGGCCGTCTGCGGCGACTATGACGCCGATGGCATGACGAGCACAGCCCTGCTAGTGGGCGTGCTCCAGCGGCTCGTGGCACGACCGCGGGCCTCCATCCCGAGCCGGGCCAACGATGGCTACGGCCTCAATGCCGGCATGGTCGAGGCCCTGGCGGCCGATGGCGTGGGCCTGATCATCACGGTGGATAACGGCGTGGCAGCCCGGGAGGCCCTGGATCGGGCCGCCGCCCTGGCGGTGGATGTGATTCTCACCGACCACCACACCCTGCCGGCCGAACGGCCGCCCCACCTGGCCCTGCTCCATCCGGCCGTCACCCCTCCGGATTCCCCCTATAGGGGCCTGGCCGGCGTGGGCCTGGCCCATGTGCTGGCCAGCGCCCTCTGCCGCCGGGTGGGCCGGCAGGACGGCGAAGCGATCGCCCTCGACCTGTTCTGCATCGGCACCATCGCCGACATGGCCCCCCTGGTGGGGGTGAACCGGCGCTGGCTGCTCGACGGCCTGCCCCGCCTGGGCCGAACCAGGCTGGAGGGGCTGCGGGCCCTGCAGCGCCTGGCGGGCCTGGAGGCTCCGCAGCTCAATGCCGAAGCCGTGGGCTTCCAGATCGCCCCACGGATCAACGCCGTTGGACGGCTGGGCGATCCCCTGCTGGTGGTGGACCTGCTCACCACCGACGAACCGGAGCGGGCCCTCGAACTGGCGCGGCAATGCGATGGGCTGAACCGGCAACGGCGCGAGCTTTGCAGCGCCATCGAGGCGGAGGCGGTGGCCCTGCTGGAGGCCGATGGCCTAGCGACTCCGCCGTTCGTGCTGCTGGCCCAGACCCATTGGCACCATGGCGTGATCGGCATCGTGGCCGCCCGGCTGATGGAGCGCTGCGGTCGTCCGGTGGCGCTCCTGGCCGATGAAGGGAACGGAAGGCTGCGGGCTTCGGTGCGGGCGCCGCGCGGCTTCGCCGTGGACCAGGCGCTCCAGGCCTGCGCTGATCTGCTGCTGCGCCACGGCGGCCATCCAGCCGCCGGTGGTTTCACCGTGCTGGCGGCACGGGTGGGGGAGCTTCAGTCGCGCCTTGAAGAGTTGGCCCAGGACTGGCTTGATGGGGCCGGCCAGGCCATGGCCGTGGAGCCCGAAACCCTGCTGCGCTTCGAGCGGATCGACCGCGAGTTCTGGGAACAGCTCCGGCGCCTGGAGCCCTTCGGAATTGGCCATCCGGCCCCCGTGTTCTGGAGCAGCGGCTGCCAGGTTCTCGAGCAGCGGCTGCTGCGGGGTGGCCACCTGCAGCTCCAGCTCGAGCAGAACGGGCTGCAGCGCCGCGCCATGGCCTGGCGCTGGCAGGGGGGGGCTGAGCTGCCCGCCCAGGTGGATGTGGCCTACCGCCTCCGGATGGATCGCTGGCAAGGGGAGGAGAGGCTTCAACTGGAGCTTGTGGGCGTACGGCCTGCGGGCAGCGGCGGCTTGGTGCTGCGACGCCGCGATCGCACTTACTGGTGCTCCCGCCACGCCGACGGGCTCATCATCCGCAATGCCGCCGGTGAGGAGGTACGCAGCGGCATCCACGACGAGCATTCCCACCCCTACCTACGCGCCCTGGTGCGAGAGGCCGCCATGGCCCTGGGTCTGACGGCCTGATGGGGGCACCGGTTCGCGCCGAAAGCGGAAGAAGCGCGAGCGGCTGGCTGCTTCAGGGCTGCGCCATGGCGGGGGTGGGCCTGGCCGTGGGTCTGGCCTGCTGGCCACTCAACGCCATCGACAGGCTCCAGGACTCCCTGATCAGCAGGCTTCCGGCCTACGGCGGCGGCTGGACGGGCCTGACCCTGGCGCTGGCCTTGGCGCCGATCGCCACCGTGCCCCTGCTGCTGGCGCTCCAGGCCGGTGTGCTGCGCCGTTCTGCAGGGTCGGGTTTACCCCAGCTCCTGGAGGCCCTCCAACGGCCGGAACGGCGGGACCTCCTGCTTGCGGCCGGAACGACGGCCGGGAGAATTGCGCTCTGGGGAGCGGCCAGCCTGGCCCTGCTGCCGATCGGCCGGGAAGGTCCCGCCGCCCAGCTCGGGGCCGCCGTGGCCCACGGGCTGGGCCGGGGCCTCCTCGGCAGCGACCTGCTGGCCGCCGCCGCCGGGGCAGGCCTGGCCGGTGCCTTCAACACCCCCTTGATGGGGGTGATCTTCGTGGCCGAGGAGCTGAGCCGCCGCTTCCAGCCGAACCTGATTTGGCCTTCGCTGCTGATGGCCGGCGTGGCGGCCGAGGTGGCCGGTCTAGGCGGCCAACCGCTCTTCGCGCTCGGCAGCCAGGCCACCCCCTGGGCGGAGCTGGACCAGGCCTTATGGGCCCTTCCTGTAGGCCTCGGGGCAGGACTTCTCGGAGCCCTGATGGCCAGGATGCTGGTGCTCGGCACCGCCTGGATCCTGCCCCTGGCCCGGGCCCATCCCTTGGCCACGGGGCTGGCGGTGGGCACGGCCCTGACCACCCTCACCCTGATCAGTGGAGGGGAAAGTTCTGGGGATGGAGAAACGCTTCTGCGCCACACGCTGAGCTTGGAGGGCCTGGAAGGATCCGGTGCCGAGGCCCTGGGCTGGTCGGGCGCCGCTCGCTGGGGCGCCCTTGTGGTGATGCGCTTGGTGGGACCCGTGCTCGCCCTAGCGGCCGGCATCCCTGGAGGGGTGATCGATCCAGCCTTCGCCGTGGGTGGCAGCTTCGGTGGAGGTCTGTTGGAGCTCTTGGGCGGGCCGAGCGGGCTTGGGGTGTTGCTGGGGATGGCGGCGGGGCTAGCCGGAGCCACCCAGCTGCCGGTGATGAGCCTGGCCTTCGCGATCCGAATCGCCGGAGCGCAACAACTATTGCCCGGCCTGCTGCTGGCAGCCCTACTGGGGGCAGTGGTCGGGCGATGGCTGATGCCGCTACCGCTCTACAGGGCGCTGGAGAATCTTGCTTCCAATCAGCAGATCCTCAGTACCAAGCAACCGTTTAGCGATGGTCCACCGAAGCGGGAGGGCCGTCCATAACCCTGCCCGTGCAGCTGGTTCGATCCTGTGGAGCTGCTCCGAGGCTCTAATACCCTGGGGACCATCCCCGGGGATCATCCAATGCATCTGTCGGGCGAGGCCCGCGCAGGCATGGGCCTAAAGCGTCAGAGGGCGCCGCGGCGATAGAAGAGGATGAAGATCACCGCCGGACCCGCCAGGGTGATCAGGGCCAGAGCAGCGAAATTGGAGATCAGGTGGAAGTCGATGCCCATGGACGTCGCTCGTAAATGTGATTCGAAGCAACATGCTAATCGCCCAGGGATGGGATTTCGGCCCGCTGGGATGCCAGTGTGATGGCTTGTCATGGGCGATCGCCATGACCCTGAGCGGGAATCCGAGCAGAAGCAGGCTTGAAGGCCCCACGAATGGCGGCTCCAGCCCCAAGGAGGTGTGGCGGTGCATCCCGGGCTGCGGCTCCTGCTGCCGACTTGATCCCGCCCTGCGGGCTGAAGCCATCGAAGCCCTCAGCCCCCAGCAGCGGAGCACCTATCTGGCCATGGTGGGTAGCGATGGTTGGTGCATCCATTTCGACACCGGCGGCTGTCGTTGCCGGATCTACGACGAGCGACCCGATTTCTGCCGCATCAGCTCCCTGGTCGGCCTTTTCGGCGACGACGGGGAGTCGGGCGATGCCCTGGCAATCGCCTGCTGCAAACAACAGATCCGCAGTGAGCATGGAGGCCGTGGCAGGGTGATGCGACGCTTTCTGAACGCGATTCGGAAGCCACGATGAGCAGCTCCACCAATCCAGGGCCCGATCCCGCGCTCCCTCCCGAACCGATCGGCTCCAGCGACGGAAGCGGCACCGCTGCGTCTCCATCCACCGCCGGCCAAAACGGCCAAGCCAAAGCAGCAGAAGCCGGAGCGTCCACCACTTGGCTCGGGGTGTTCCTCACCACCGCCACCACGGTCTTTCTCGCCGAACTCGGCGACAAGACCCAACTCGCAGCCCTACTGCTCTCGGCGCAGTCTGGACGGCCGGTGGTGGTGTTCGTGGGGGCTTCCCTGGCGCTGATCTGCTCCAGCCTCGTGGGGGTATTGCTTGGGCGCTGGCTGTCCACGGTGATGGCGCCGGAACAATTGGAGCGAGCCGCCGGCGTATTGATGGTGGCCCTTGGCCTCTGGCTCGGCCGCCAGGCCGTGCTCAACCTGGCCCCTCTGCACCTGCTTCAACCCGGCCTGGCCGGTCTCGTCCGCTAGAACCACGTTCGTTTGTCTTCCATGCTGGCGCTGCTCGGATCCACGTTCATCACCGTGTTCCTGGCCGAACTGGGGGATAAGACCCAGCTGGCAATCGTGAGCATCAGCGGCACCACCAGCCGCCCCGGCGCCGTCTTCGCCGGCAGTGCAGCGGCCTTAGTGCTGGCGAGTCTGGTCGGGGCTGCGGCGGGGGGATCCCTCTCGAGCGTGATCCCACCGGACGCCCTGCAGCTGCTGGCTTCGGTGGGTTTCCTGATCCTAGGGAGCCGGCTGATCCTGCGGTCCTCCCGCAGCTGCGATGGCGAGAGCGGGGAGACCCCCATTCCCTAGAGTCAAGAAAGCTTCGGCAGGGAGGCCCCCAGGCCTGGACGCCGAATCCCACACCGCCGGTATCCGGTCTGTCCGTTTCCGGGCAACCCCACACTCCAGGCAACCGTTCCCTCTCCGACCGATCGCCGCTTGGGGCACCCCTAGCCATGCCTCCCCGGCGCCGGCAAGGCCGTCGGAACCGGCCCGCTGGACTGGCCCCACACTCGGGCCCGGAATCTCCACCGCGAAAGTCCGCCTCCGGTCGCCCTTCCATCCCGCACCCCAAGCGCGTGCGCCTGCTCCCCGCATCCACCCCACGATGAAGTTCACGGTCGCTGACCTGCTTGACCAGCTGACGAACACGGAGCCCATGCCCCTGCAGGATCTGGAAAAGGCCCTTACCCTGGACAGCGAGGTGGAGCGTCAGCAGTTGCGCATCGGCCTCGATGCTCTGGTGCGTTTGGCGGTGGTAACGGAATCGGAGGCCGGACTCCAGCGGCTGGACCATACCGATCTGGTGCCTGCCCGACTGCGCTGTTCCAGCAAGGGTTTCTGTTTCGCCCTTCGGGACGACGGTGGCGAAGACATCTACATCCGCGACCATCAGCTCAATCACGCCTGGAACGGCGACCGGGTTCTGGTGAAGATCACCCGGGAGGGGGGCCGCCGCCGCTCCCCCGAAGGAGGGGTTCAATGCATTCTGGCCCGGGACACCACGAGCCTGCTGGCTCAAGTGGAAGCGCGCGACGAAGAACGCCTGCTGGCCATTCCCCTCGACGACCGGCTCCTTACCAGCATCGAACTGCCGTTCGACGACCGCAGCCATGCGGACGCTGCCGGGGAGACGGTGGTGGAGGTCAGCATCGATCGCTTCCCGGTTGGTCAATTCGCTGCCCGTGGGCATGTGGCCCGCAGCCTCCCGGTGCGGGGTGGTCCCGCTGCCGACCGGGATCTGCTGCTAACCAAACATCACATCCAGGGACGGCAACCGGCACCCCGCGCCAGCCTCCGTCATCTGGAGGAGAAGGAACGCCGCGATCTCACGGCCCTGGCGGTGCTGCTGCCGGAGAGCTGGAACGGCGTGGATGCGCCCTCCCTACCGGGCCTATCCCTCGAAGCCCGGGAAGAAGGGGGCTGGCGTCTCTGGGTCCATGCCCCGGCGGTGGCCGAGCGCATCAGCCCTGGCAGTGCCCTGGACACCTGGCTGAACCAGCAAGGCGAGGCCATCTGTGCCGGTACCCAATGGCTTCCCCTGCTGCCCCCCGCCCTCGACAAGGCTTCGGCATGGAGGGTCGGAGAACGGAATGAGGCCGTGTCCGTGGCTCTGGAGCTGAGCAGCGAAGGGGATCTGGAGCACTTTCGCTTCTGCCTGAGTTTGATCAAACCCTCTGCCCGTCTGGATTCGGCCGCCCTGGTGGCACTGGCGGAACGCAAGCCCAAGGCCCGCACGGTGCCCGCTGCCCTTAAGCCGCTGAAGGAACATCTGCCGCTGGTTGAGAGCCTGCTCACAGTGGTGGGCCTGCTACGCAGCCGCCGGCTTGAGACCGGATCACCAGATCTGGATCTTGCCAATCCGGCCATCGAGAGCCTCGGCGACCTGCGGATTCCGCTCCCCGATGCCTCTCGGGAGGGCTGGCTGGTTCAGCTTCCAGGCGACGAGCCCATGGGCCTGTTGCGTGAGGCCGTATTGGTGGCCCATCGCGCCCTGGGGCACCACCTCGCCGCCCTCCAGCTTCCGGGGCTGTTTGCCCGCAACAACCCGCCCGAAACCGATGACCTCAATGAGGTTGCCAAGGCGGCCCTCGCCCTCGAGATCCCCCTGGAGCTGAGTGCTGAAGGCAACGCCGATGCCGGCGAACTCGCCGCCGCCTTCGCCGCGACGGACCGCAGCCGCGCCCTTCAGAACCTGCTCCGGGGCAGCATGCAGCCCGTAGAGCTCGATAGCCAAAGCGGACCCCATGCCGTGGCGGGCGAGGCCGAGGCCTATGCCTCTTGGTGCTGCCCCGGCCTCCACTACACCGACCTCTGGAACCAGCTGCTGCTGGCCACCCTGCTCTCCCAGGGGAAGGACCGGCCCAGCGTGCGCCACAAAAGTGGGGTCGATCTAGCCAGCGACGCCTGCCATGGCAGCACCGACTGGCCGATTCTCACCCCATCCCAGCTGTCTCCATTCCAAGAAGCCCTTGCCCATGGACTGGCCAAACGGCTCAACGCCCGCAACCGATTCATGCTTGAGTTTCAGGCGGATGTGTTGGCCATGGCCCAGTCCCGCTACGCCGAACCCCTGGTGGGCCAGACCCTGACCGGTGTGATCAGCGGGGTACAGAGCTATGGCTTCTTCGTGGAGGTTCCCCCCTCCCAAGTGGAGGGCCTTGTGCACGTGAGCTCTCTCAAGGACGACTGGTACGAATACCGCTCGCGCCAAAATCGCCTGGTGGGGAGGAAAAACCGCCGCGTCTACTTGGTGGGCGACCGGGTTGAGGTGGAGATCCAGAAGGTGGACGCCCTGCGTCACCAGATCGATCTGGCAGTGGTGCTGCCCGAGTCGGGTGAGGAAGCTCTTGTCGCGACGAACGGCGTGAAGGATGGCGCGGAAACGCTCGTTCTCGCCCCCCTCTGACCGGGCGCCCCAGCCCCACCTTCCGGCATGCCTACCATCAACTCCGCTGCAGCACCGGTGGTCCTGGCCGTCTCCGGTGCATCGGCACAACCGCTGGCCCAACGGGCCCTGCAGCTGCTCCTGGAAGCCGATGTGGCGGTAGAGATGGTCACCAGCCGTGGAGCCATCGGTGTCTGGCAGGCGGAACTGGGGTTGAGGGTTCCCTCGGAACCGGAGGCTCAGGAGCGGTTCTGGCGTGAACGCACCGGCTGCGACAGCGGTCAGCTGCGCTGCCATCGCTGGAACGATCAGGCGGCCGCGATCGCCAGCGGCAGCCACCGCACCCGGGGGATGGTGATCCTCCCCGCCAGCATGGGAACGGTGGGCCGCATCGCCTCCGGCGTGGCGCTGGATCTGATTGAGCGCGCCGCCGATGTGCACCTCAAGGAAGGACGCCCCTTGGTGATCGCCCCGCGGGAGCTGCCCTGGAATCTCGTGCATCTGCGCAATCTGACCCGGTTGGCTGAAGCCGGTGCCCGCATCGCGCCGCCGGTGCCGGCCTGGTATCACCAGCCCCGCACAATTGAGGAAATGGTCGACTTTCTGGTGATCCGCGTCTTCGATGGCCTCGACCTCGAACTGGGCTCGTTGAACCGCTGGCAGGGGGCTGCCCTGGGAGCCCACCCCACAGGCCAGGATCGGCAGCAGCCCAGCTCCCTGCCCCCCGTCGAGCCCTGAACCTGATCCGACGCCTGCTGCTGCTGCCCCTGCTGGCGCCCCTGCTCGCCCTGCTGGTGACCGGTGCGCTCAACACCAGGCCCAAGATGGCGTTGCGACTGCTCACCTGGCAGAGCCCTTCGCTGCCCCTCGGGGCCTGGATCGCTGTGGCGGCGGCTGGCGGCAGCGCCCTCAGCGCCGGGGGCACCGCCCTGGCCCTGCGGGATCCGGGGCCGGGAGTGCGACGCCGGGTGCGTCGAGAGCCGGAGCGAGAGGAACCATGGGAAGGCTCCGCCGGCTTCCCCTGGGGACGGCCCTGGAGCGACGAGCGGCCTGAATCGGCGAGCCGGCGAGCCGGCAGCGACCAGCGCAGCCGGAACGCGGGAGCGAATGGGAACGAGAACCTCCGGGAGATTGAGCAACCACAGGCCTGGCGGCAGGCAGCCTCAGCCGGTCCCGACAGGGCACCCGGCGAGCCACCGCCCACCCTCTCGGTTCCCTACCGGGTGATCCGGCGCGGCCGGGCTGAATCTCCCTACGAACCCATGAGCTCCGAGGCGGCGGGGCGTCAGGCTCGCAACGATCGCGGCGGCTGGTCCCGGCAGGGAGAGCAAGGGCACAGCGCCGACCCCGTGCCCGCTAGCGATGACTGGGGAAGCGACACGCTGGAGGATTGGTGAGGGAACCCCGGGCAAAGATGGTCGCTGGAATCCCTAGAGTTCGCTCCAGAATCTGCCGACCAGCTAACCGGTGACCGAGAGCCCCAGCCCCGCCAACCCCGGCCCCGGCACCCCACCGCCGGCATCCGCAGCCAAAGCCAGCGAACCGACAACACCCTCAGCCTCGGTCGGCGAAGGTGCGGCAAAGGTGCGTGCGGCCGCGGACACCGCCCCAAAGGTTGCTTCCCCTGCGCCTGGCGCCGATGCCAAGCCCGCCGCCGCTGCCAAGCCTGCGGCCAAGGCGAAGCCACCGGCGCCGGAGGAGCAGCCGTTTGAGCGCTTCGTGCCCGATCTACTGCTGCCCGCCATTGCCATGGAATGCCGCACCTACGGAGGTCCCGCACCGGAGCTGAGCTTCCATCAGGGTCCGATGCCGGTGGTGGGCAGCGATTGCTGGATGGTGGAGGGCCAGCTACCCGGAGAGCGCCGCTTCTGGCTCTGCTTTACCAACCCCGACATCCAGGCGTCCAAGACCGTGGCCGTGGCGGAAGCGGGAGCTGAGCCGAGTCTGCTGGAATCCTTCCTGATCGATGAGCGCAAGACGACTCTGGCGCTACTGGTGTCCCGGCTGGTGCAACGGCTAAACGGCCAGAAATGGCTGGGGCCCAACTGAGGCAGGCCTTTACATCCCAGCGGAAACGCAGGGGCGCCCTCTACGATGACTGGATCAGACGTTTGTAGCCAGAGCGATGGTGCCTCCCGCCGCCACAGCCTCCACCAGCGTCCAAGGCTCGCCCCAAGTCCCCGTGTCGGTCGGCAGCCCGTCGGCTCCGGCTGTGAAGGATCCCGCCAAGGACACGATCCTCACACCGCGCTTTTACACCACAGATTTCGACGCCATGGCGGCGATGGATCTGCGCCCGAACGAAGCAGAACTGGAAGCGATCTGCGAGGAATTCCGCAAGGACTACAACCGTCACCACTTCGTTCGCAACGAAGAATTTGAAGGGGCCGCCGACAAGCTCGATCCCGAGACCCGCAAAGTGTTCGTCGAGTTTCTCGAGCAGAGCTGCACCTCTGAGTTTTCCGGCTTTCTGCTCTACAAGGAGCTGAGCCGCCGGATCAAGCAGAAAAACCCGCTCTTAGCCGAGTGCTTTGCCCACATGGCCCGCGACGAAGCCCGCCACGCCGGCTTCCTCAACAAGTCGATGGCTGATTTCGGGCGGCAGCTCGACTTGGGCTTCCTGACCGCCAACAAGGCCTACACCTACTTCAAACCGAAATTCATCTTCTACGCCACCTATCTTTCTGAAAAGATTGGCTATTGGCGCTATATCGCCATTTACCGCCACCTCGAGAAACACCCCGAAAGCAAGATCTTCCCGATCTTCAACTTCTTCGAGAACTGGTGCCAAGACGAGAATCGCCACGGCGATTTCTTCGATGCCTTGATGAAGGCCCAGCCCGACACCGTGCGGGGCTTCACCTCAAGGCTGTGGTGTCGCTTTTTCCTGCTGGCCGTTTTCGCCACCATGTATGTGCGCGATGTGGCACGCAAAGAGTTCTACGAAGCCCTCGGCCTCGATGCCCGCGAGTACGACAAAGAAGTGATCATCAAGACTAACGAAACCTCGGCCCGCGTCTTCCCCGTGGTGCTCGATGTGGAAAATCCCCGCTTCTGGGTCCGCTTGGAGCGGCTGGTTCACAACAACGAGGCCCTCAGCGCCGTGGATGCTGCCGATGGCCCCGCCCCGATCAAGGCCCTGCACAAGCTGCCCTTCTGGGCAGCGAATGGTTTCGAAATGGCCAAGCTCTTCCTGATGGCACCGATCCGCAGCGAAGCCTTCCAGCCGGCGGTGCGCTGAGCCTTGACCCTCTCCACCCTCAGCCCGGCCGCTCCCTTCCACGACGAAGGCTGGATCCGGCGTCTCGAACCCCTTCTCGCCGCCGGCCGGGCCGCCGGTGCCGACCTGGTGGAGGTGTTTCTTGAACGCACCGACCATCTCGGCGTCTTGGCTGAACAGGACACCATCACCAGCGTGAGCCCAGCCTTCGGCATGGGGGCTGGCCTGCGTGTGTTCCGGGGAGACCGGGACGGCTTTGTGTCGACCAACGACCTCAGTGAGAGCGCTCTCCATGCCGCTCTCGATGAGGCCTTGGCGATGCTGGAACTACGTCGCAACGCCTCAGTAGGCCTTGGATCCTTCGAAGGGCTTGGCAATCTGCGAGATTTCGCGGTGGCTAAACAACCTTGGCTGGAAAGCTGCCCGGATCTCACCGAGGCCACAGCCCGGCTCCTGGAGGGCACTCATGATCTTGAGCGCCACGGCAGCTATCTGCAGGCCCGGCGCGGCAGCTACGCCCGCAACTGGCAAGAGGTTCTGGTCGTCGCCAGCGACGGTACCCACGCCCGCGACATCCGGCTGCATCAGACGCTGGGCCTCTCTGTGCTAGCTGCCGATGGCGACCATCGCGCCAGCCTGAGCCGTCGCTTCGGCACCACCGACAACCCCGACGATCTGCGTCACTGGGATGGGGAGTCCGCCGCCATCGACCTCTGCGCCAGTGCCGCCACGATGCTGTATGCCGATTACGTCGAAGCTGGACAGTTCCCGGTGGTGTTGGCGAATCGTTTCGGCGGGGTGATCTTCCACGAAGCCTGCGGCCACCTGCTGGAAACCACCCAGGTGGAACGGGGCACCACCCCCTTCGCCGACAAGGTGGGCGAGTTGATCGCCCATCCCGCCGTGACCGCGATCGATGAAGGATCCAGCAACGGAGCCTTCGGATCCCTGGACATGGACGATGAGGGCATGGAACCTCAGCGCAGCGTGCTGATCGAGAACGGCGTTCTCAAGCACTTCCTCAGTGACCGAGCTGGCGAATTGCGCACCGGTCATCGGCGCACCGGTAGCGGCCGCCGCCAGAGCCATGCCTTTGCAGCAGCCAGTCGCATGCGCAACACCTTCATCGCCGCCGGACCCCACAGTCCGGAGGAACTGATCGGCTCCATCGATCAGGGGCTGTACTGCAAATCGATGGGTGGCGGCAGCGTCGGCCCCACCGGCCAGTTCAACTTCGCGGTGGAGGAGGGCTATTTGATCGAAGACGGCCAGCTCACCCGACCGGTGAAGGGTGCCACCCTGATCGGGGAGGCCAAGGAGGTGATGCCCCGAATCTCGATGTGCGCCAACGACCTCGAACTGGCGGCGGGGTTCTGCGGCTCGGTGAGCGGCAGCGTCAATGTCACGGTGGGACAGCCGCACATCAAGGTGAATTCGATCACGGTGGGTGGGCGTTGACCATGGAGGCAACGAGTTCAAGCCCCGACAGGCCGCTCTCCAACCGGAATGAACTCACCGGAGAACAGTCGGTGGGAGATCTGGAGGACGGCCACCTCGAAGCCCCCCGGTTGCAGGAGACCGTGGCGGCCATGGCCCGCAGGGCTGGCGTTCGCCAGTGGGATCTTGGCGCCGCCTGCAGCAGCGACCGCTCCGTGCAGGTCGATCGCGGAGAGGCCAAACAGCTCAAGGCGGCTCAGCGTCGTTCGATCACCGTGCGGGTGTGGAACGAGGCCAATCGGATCGGCATCACCAGCACCTCCGACCTCTCCGAAGCAGGGCTGGCTCGCGCCCTCGCGGGGGCCAAAGCCGCCAGTGCCTTTGGCAACGAGGACGAGACCCCCGCCTTCTCCCCCCTCGCCACGGCTCCCCTGCCAGCACTGGTGCAGCCCCTGCGCCCCTCCCTCGGCATCCTGAAACTGCTGGCCACCCTCAAGGAGGCGGAAGCCGATCTGCTCGGCCGCCACCCCGCCATTGCCACCGTGCCCTACAACGGCCTGGCGGAGCGAAGTAGCGAGCGGATCTACCTCAACAGCGATGGGGCCTGCCGGCAGCAGAGTCTCACCACCGCCAGCGTCTACCTGTACGCCCGGGCCGAGGAAACCGGCCGCAAACCCCGTAGCAGTGGTGCCGTGAGGCTGGCCTACGGCGCCGATTCGCTGGATGTGACGGGCTGCATCGAGGAAGCGGCCGAGCGCACGATCGCCCACCTCGACTACGGCCCGATCCCCACGGGTCAATACACCTGCGTGTTCAGCCCCGAAGCTTTTCTCGACCTGATCGGGGCCTTCAGCAGCCTCTTTAATGCCCGCGCCGTCCTTGATGGCGTGAGCCTCTCAAGCCGCGATTCCCTCGGCCAGGCCCTCGCTGTTCCCTTCCTGGCCATCCACGACAACGGACTGCATCCGGGCAATATCGGAGCGTCTGCGTTCGATGGCGAAGGCACACCAACTCGGCGCCTAAGTCTGGTGGAAGGTGGTGTGCTCAGGCATTTCCTCCACTCCGAAGCCACCGCCCGGGCCTTTGGGGTTGAACCCACCGGCCATGCCGGCATGGGGGCCAAGGCGAGCGTGGGGCCGAACTGGTTCGAAGTGGGCCCCTCACCGGAGAGCGGTGGCGGAGCCGCCGACCTCGACCGCTTCTTGGCTAGCCGCAACGGTGGCCAAGGCCTGGTGGTGATCGACTCTCTCTCAGCGCTCCATGCAGGTGTGAAGGCCAGTCAGGGATCCTTTTCGCTTCCGTTCGACGGCTGGTTGATCCGCGATGGTGAACAGCGTTCCATCGATGCGGCCACGGTGGCCGGCGATATCCGCACCGTTCTGCAGAGCCTGCTGGGCTTTGAGGGAGCAGCGAAGATCACCCCCGATGGCCTCTGCCCGTGGGTCTGGGTGGAAGGGCTCGCCGTGACCGGCGACGCCTAAGATGACGGCCGCCGTGCCCCCGGGGCTGCGGCTATCGCTGCTCAGCCACCCGTCAGGTTGCAGCCTGGATCCTGGATCCGAGCGCTCATGAAGATCCTGTTCTGGGGCACCCCCGCCTACGCCCTGCCGAGCCTGGAGGCCCTGCTGGCGGCGGGACATCAGGTGGTGGGGGTCGTGAGCCAGCCCGACCGGCGCCGCGGACGGGGCAAGGCCCTGATGGCCTCGCCGGTGAAGGCCCGGGCCCTGGAACTGGGCCTGCCGGTGTTCACGCCGGAGCGGATCCGCAGGGAACCCGATTGCCAGAGCGAACTGGCCGCCCTGAGAGCCGACCTCTCGGTGGTGGTGGCCTTCGGCCAGATCCTGCCACCCCAGGTGCTGAACCAGCCCCCCCTGGGTTGCTGGAATGCCCATGGCTCCCTGCTGCCCCGCTGGCGGGGGGCGGCCCCGATTCAGTGGTGCCTCTTGGAAGGAGACCCCGAAACCGGGGTAGGAATCATGGCCATGGAGGCGGGTCTCGACACGGGCCCCGTGCTGCTGGAACGGCGCCTTGCCGTGGGCCTGCTGGAGAATGCCGCCCAGCTGGGAGAACGGCTAGCCGGGCTCAGCGGCGATCTGCTGGTGGACGCCATCGATCGGATCGCCGCGGTGGGCGAAGGCCCTGAGGCCGAACGGTTTGCACAGCTTGGAGTGCGCACCCAGCCCAACGAGGGAACCACCTACGCCCGCCTTCTGACCAAGGAGGACACCATCGTGGACTGGAGCGCTTCAGCCCTGGCGGTGCATCGGCGTGTGATGGGACTCTATCCCGGCGCCCAGACCCGCTGGCGGGGCCAGAGGCTGAAACTCCTGGCCACCGAGCCGCTGGTGCAGAGGCTGCGGGAGCAGCTCACCCCCGAGGGTCGCTGCCTGGCGGGTCTCTGGGGCGGTCGCGAGGACCGGGAGCCGGGCACCCTGCTGGCCCTGGCCGAGGGGGTCGGGGCGGTGGTGGCGACCGGCGGCTGTCCACTGCTGATCAAAAAAGCACAGCTGGAAGGCAAGTCAGCGGTGGGGGGGTCGGCCCTTCTCCAGCAGCTGAATCTTCGCGTTGGCGACAGCCTCGGACCCTGAGCCCGCGAGGCAGAGCCGCCTGACCATGGCGACTTGATGGCCATGGCCAGGGATACTGCGGAATCGGTCCACAGAATCGGCTTGTCTGATCCGCCGGGAAACTCTTGGCCGCTAGCTGGTGAGCCATGCTGCAGTTCCCGAAGGCCAACAGCACCCGACAGCCTTGCTTGGGTCTACGCAGCCTGACGGGGCTTAAATGCCGCGATTGTTCGGCCGACGACCTCAGAGGGCTGAGGCGCCCACAACGGAGTCTTGGCCCTGGCGACGTTGCAGCTCGTGGAGCCCCTCAAGCTGGTTGTAGACAGCCACCAGCTGATCCCGGATGTGGCGACTGTTGTCGATTTTCTCGAGCGAAAGAAGCATAGTTTCGATCTGACCCTTGCAATCGATCAGCACGCGGCATTCGGGGGAACCGGGTTCGTAGGGCATGGCATCAGTGGGTGCGAAGTTAGTTCAATCGAGCCTTGGTCTCCAGACTGTCGCTTTCACTGCCATTCGGCAGGGTCGCAGCACGTTGCTAAAGAAGCAATCAGCGGGAGCGGGGGCGGCGCCCCGGGGTCCGCTGGGGCTGCCCAGGGCCGTCACGGCGGCGGCCGCGGCCGCCGCTGAGGTCGAGTGGAGGAGCGGAGAGCACGGTGGGCTCGAAGCCGGGCACCTCCTGCCGGGGCAGGGGCGAAGCGACCAGCCGCTCGATGGCGCGCAGGAGCTCATGCTCTTCAGCCGCCACCAGGGAGATGGCGTGGCCATTCTGTCCGGCCCGGCCCGTGCGTCCGATGCGGTGCACGTAGTCTTCCGCCACGTTGGGCAGGTCCAGGTTCACCACATGGGGCAGCTGGTGGATATCAATGCCGCGGGCGGCGATGTCGGTGGCCACCAGCACGCGCACCTCACCGCTCTTAAAGCCGGCCAGGGCGCGGGTGCGGGCTCCCTGGCTTTTGTTGCCGTGGATGGCGGCGGCGGAGAGGCCCTCCCTCTCGAGCCGTTCGGCCACCTTGTTGGCGCCGTGCTTGGTGCGGGAGAACACCAGCACCTGCTGCCAGTCATTGCTGCGGATCAGATGGCTGAGCAGATCTGCCTTGCGGGCCATGTCGCAGGGATGGAGCACCTGCTCCACCAGCGGTGCCGCCTGGTTCTCCGGGGTGGCCTGCAACTGCACCGGACTGTGGAGCAGACCCTGGGCAAGCCTGCGGATCTCGGGGGAGAAGGTAGCGGAAAAGAGCAGGTTCTGACGCTTGGCCGGCAACAGGCTGAGGATGCGGCGGATGTCGCGGATGAAGCCCATGTCGAGCATCCGGTCGGCCTCATCCAGCACCAGGATCTCCACCTGATCGAGGCGAAGGGCACGCTGCTGATGGAGATCCATCAGGCGACCGGGGGTGGCCACCAGAATATCGGTGCCGTGGCGCAGACGATTGATCTGGGGGTTGGGACTGACGCCGCCGAACACCACATCGGAGCGCAGATCCAGATAGCGGCCATAGGCCACCACGCTCTCGGCCACCTGAGCAGCCAGTTCGCGGGTGGGGGTGAGCACCAAGGCCCTCACCTGGCCTGCACGAGCCTTGGGTCCATGTCGGAGTCGCTCCAGCATCGGCAAGGTGAAGCCGGCCGTCTTACCGGTACCGGTCTGGGCCGCCGCCATCACATCGTGGCCTTCAAGCACGGCCGGGATGCAGGTCAGCTGGATGGGGGAAGGGGTGCGGTAGCCCTTGGCCGCCACGGCCTTGAGCAAGGGTTCGGAAAGGCCGAGCTGCTCGAACTCCACCGCGAGGGCGGCCACCGGAGCGGTGAGGTTGGTGGGCGCATCGGGGGCTCCGCTCCTCACTTGGGGTCCTGAACCGGCTCCGGAGCGGCTCTCGGCGACGGCGGCCAACCCCACTCCAGGGGCGCCGGGATCGAGGGTCGCGCCTGCGCTGCGCGGTGCGGATCGCCGGCGGCGAACGGATTCGGAAGAGGAGGAAGTGATCGCGATGCGGCATCAGGATCTCCACCCTAAGCAGGGGCCGCTAGACGCTTCGTCGACCCTGCACCCCAAGGTCTTACCCCTGGCCGAGAGCAGACGCGCGGAACGGTGCAGTGGCCTCAGCGGGGCTGGTGGGAGCCGCAGCGCTCACACGGACCTTTCGGAAGCACGGCGCAGCGCAGCAAGGGGGAGAGGGCATTGAAGCGGCAGGAGGGATCGCCGATCACCCAGCCCCCCTTCCAGGGTCGGGCATCGGCAGGCCGCTGCTGGGGCTTCACGTCGAGGGCCACGGCAACGAGCTCATAGCGGCCATCCCGGAGGCGGTAGCGGTGGGAGCGCTGCAGCACGAGGAAGCTGCGCCCGCCATGCTCAAGCCAGCGTCCGGGTTGGGGAGAGTCGGCCAGATCATCAAGATCGAGTTCCTCGAGCAAAACCAGGCTGTGGGGATCGCGCAGCTGAACTCGCATCAATCCACCTGGGACACTTCAACCACAACGCCAGTCCCTGGCAGTGGTGGTGCGCCGTGAGGGGGCCCCTCCGGGGCGACAGCTGAGCCAGCCAACGGTGCTGCAGAGCTTGGTGGGTCGTTGCGGGAGGAGAATCCCCAGGCAAAGATCACGGCAACGCTGAGCAGCACAGCCCACTCCGGCAAGACCAGATCCGGTTTGATCACTCGCACCAGCAGGCGCATGCCCACCAGGGCCACGGCCAGATAGCCCGAGGTTTCCAGGTGGCGGAACTCTTCCAGCCAGCGGATGAACAATTCGGCCGTGAGGCGCAGGGCCACCACCCCGATCACACCGCCGGCCATCACCAGCACCAGCCTGTCGGTGACGGCCACTGCGGCCGCCACGCTGTCGAGGGAGAAGGCCAGATCGGTGAGCCCGAGGGTAACCACCACCCCCACCAGCCTGCGGATCTGGCCGCTGGCATCAGGCACCACCGCCGAGGGCGACGGAATCTGGCCGTCAGCGACGACGGCGGCCGGGGTGTCACCGGTCGCCGGTTCGGCCCCGGGGGCCTCGTCCGCGGCCAGAAGGTGCGAGCCGGAAAGCCAGAGCAGGTAGGCGGCGGCCATCAACTGGAGGGGCCAAAAGCGCAGCACCCAGCGGGCCGCGATGATCAGCGCGATTCGGAAGCCCAGGGCCAGCAGCAGGCCGAAATTCAGGGCCTGGCGCTGTTTCTGCGGGTCATGCAGCCGCCTGGAGATCGCCGCCAGCGCAATCGCGTTGTCGGCCGAGAGCACCACCTCCAGCACCACCAGAAGCGGAAGCACTACCAGCACCTCCCCCCACTGGTCGACGCCTTGGAGGAGGGTTGTAAGGGAAGGCAGCGTCTCCGCTTCCATGGGCACCATTGTTGGGGGGTAGGGGCCTCGGCGCGACCAGGACGGGGGCGAAGGGTCGGCCCTCCGGACCATCGGCGAACCCGGTGGCTGGAATCGGGAGTCGCGGGCGGGACAATGGAATGAACCTAGGAAAGCCGGATCACTGCCTGTGTTCCTACCGATCCAGTTCCAGGTGCGCCTTGTCCACGCCGAGTCCGGGAACCGGGTGGTGGAGGTCAGGGCGCTACGGGGAAGCACCCCCCTCGGCAGCGCCCTTGGGGAGGCCGCCAACGCCGAGGAGGCTGAGCAACGCGCCCTGGATCGGTTGCTGAGCCGGCTGGGGCCCCTCGAAGAGCCGCCGGCCGCCAACACCCCGATCCCGGCGGGCGCGGATCCGCCCTTGCCTCTGCCCGCGCATCCGCCGGCGCATCGGTCAGTGCCAGCTCCAGTGCCGACGCCGGTGACGCCGTCAGCGGCTGAGGCCCCAGCGGGTGGGCAGGATCCCAGGCTGCCTTCCGCCCCGGTTCCGAGGACTGCCACCAACAGCCCGCCCCGGCCCGGCCCCGCCACCACCGCGCCGGCAGCCCCACCGCCCGAGGCGGCCGACCCCCCTGCAGATCCGGAAGACTGGAGCAGCGAACTGGCGCGCCTGGATCTGGAACTGCGGCGGCTGGGCTGGTCCCGCGAGCAGGAGGGGGAGTTTTTACAACGGGCCTACGGCCACCCCAGCCGCAGCCGGATTACCAGCTACACCGATCTCAAGGCCTATCTCGATGCCTTAGAGGGTCTGCCCCCCGGCGCCGAGCCGGCCAGCAGCCCCGTACCGCTGCGGCGGCGGGATCTGCTGGCCCAGTCCGATCAGCTGCTGGGGGCCCTGGGCTGGAAGGGCGAGCAGGCCCGCCAGTTCCTGGAGCAGCAGCTGGGGGCCACCAGCCGTCAGCAACTCAACGACAGCAAACTCCTGCACTTCAACATGCTTCTGGAAAGTGAGCTCCTGGAACGGGACCCCACCGGTGGGAGGATGATTAATCCTCCCGCACCACCCCCATGACGATCAGGGTCGGCATTAATGGATTCGGCCGCATTGGCCGCCTGGTCTTCCGCCGCGCCGTGAGCCAGGAGGGCATCGAGGTGGTGGCGATCAACGACCTGATCGATGTCGATTACATCGCCTACATGCTGCGTCACGATTCCACCCACGGCCGCTTTCAGGGCACGGTGGAGGTGAACAACGGCGCCCTGGTGGTGAACGGCAAGCCGATCCGCATCAGCGCCCAACGCAGTCCGGCTGATCTGCGCTGGGATGAGGTGGGGGTGGACACGGTGCTCGAAGCCACCGGCTTCTTCCTCACAGACGAAACCGCCCGTCAGCATCTCCAGGCCGGTGCCGCCAAGGTGGTGCTCTCGGCTCCTTCCAAGGACGACACGCCGATGTTCGTGATGGGGGTCAACCACAGCAGCTACGCCGGCCAGGAGATCGTTTCGAACGCCTCCTGCACCACCAACTGCCTGGCCCCGATGGCGAAGGTGCTGCACGACAACTTCGGCATCGCCAGTGGCCTGATGACCACCGTGCATGCCACCACCGCCACCCAAAAGACGGTGGACGGCCCCTCGGTGAAGGATTGGCGCGGCGGCCGCGGCGCGGCCCAGAACATCATTCCCTCCTCCACCGGCGCCGCCAAGGCCGTGGGCAAGGTGATCCCAGCCCTCAATGGCAAGCTCACCGGCATGGCCTTCCGCGTGCCCACCCCCGATGTGTCGGTGGTGGACCTCACCGTGAACCTGGAAAAGGCAACCAGCTATGAGGCCGTGAAGGCCGCGATGAAGGCCGCCTCCGAGGGCGCCATGCAGGGCATCCTCGGCTACACGGAAGCTGAGGTGGTGTCCACCGATTTCCTCGGCGAATCCTGCACCTCGATCTTTGATGCGGGGGCCGGCATCGCCCTTACCGACACCTTCATGAAATTGGTGGCCTGGTACGACAACGAGTGGGGCTACTCCTGCAAGTGCGTGGATCTGATCCGCCACATCAACGGCGCCCGCTGATGTCGTAGCTCCGAGCGGTGTTCTGGGGGCCTGAATCCATTCCCGCTCAACTGCGCAGCGGGCAATGGCGGCCCACCAGAGCAGCCCCCAGCCCCAGCCGGTTCTGGTTGGCGTAGGCCTCGGCCTCCAAGGCCCGCTCCGCCAAGGTGGCCTCGGCATACGTGGGTTGGTCGAGCTGTTCGGCCAGTTCCGGAGTGAGCTGGTTGTTGATTCCCAGAAGCTTCGGCGAGGCTCGAAGTCCGCCGCCGAAACAGCTCTGGGCCACGTGAATGGCCTCATGGTTGAGCACCCGGGCGAAATCGAGGGTGCCGTGGCCCACCACGGAGGGATCAATCCTGAGGGTGCGGGAGGCGCCATCCCATTCCGCAGCCGCCGCCCGTTTGCGGGGTTTGGTCAGGTCGAGCTGCACTCCCACATCCTGCAAGGTGCGCAAGAGTTCCACCACGGCCTCCCGCTCCTTGTCGAAGCTGGGGGGGAGGTCAATCAGGGCTCGAATCTGAGCCAAACTCAGGGGGGGCTCCCCCGGACGCCGATGGTAGAAATAACGGGTTCCTCCACCGCTGAGGTATTCCACCCGGGGCGTCCAGCGGGCATCGCCCTCGGCGAGTTGTTGCAGCAGGCCCTGCCGCAGCAGCACTTGAGGACGGCGACGGGGATCGGGAGGAGGGTCGAACCGCTCCATCAATCCAGGGGCCAGTGGGTAGCGCACGGCCAGGGAGGCCACACCCTGGAGCAGATCCGGTGCCGCCGCCAGCAGCAGGGTGGCGGCGGCCACGCCAAGGGCGATGGCGCTACCCGCCGGCAGCAAGCTCGCCGGCCGCAGCAGCTGGCCGCAACGGCGACAACGGGGCCGGCGCACCAGCGGATCCGATAGTCGGATCACGGCACCGCGGCAATCGGGGCAGCGATAACGGGCCAAGAACGCGCCAAAACTTGCCCACAGCATGGATCGGTTTCGCCCCGACTGAGGCCGCTGCCCGGCGGTGACATGGGCCTGTGTTTTGCGAAGGGAGGGGACTTGCGAGGATCAACGTTCCCAACCGAGCCACGATGCCCCTCTCCCCCCTGGTGTGCCAGCTGCAGCAGGTGCCCCTCACCCGGGAGGTGCTGGCCCGCAGTGAGCGTCCGGAACGGCTGCGGCTCGGGTGGGCCGGCCGGGCCGGCCGGGCCCTGATCACCAGTGCCCTGGCGAGGGTGGCCGAAGCACCGTTGCTGGTGGTGGTGCCCACCCTGGAGGAAGCGGGCCGCATGGCGGCGCTGTTGGAGCTGATGGGCTGGCAGAGCTGCCAGCTCTATCCCACCAGCGAGGGGTCGCCCTACGAACCATTCGATCCCACCAGTGAGATCACCTGGGGGCAGCTGCAGGTGCTGGCGGAACTGCTCGATCCGGAGGCCGGCGGCAAGCGGCTGGCGATCGTGGCCACCGAGCGGGCCCTGCAGCCCCATCTGCCCCCACCGGATGTGCTCGCCGGCCGCTGCCTCACCCTGCGGCGCGGCGACACGCTGGACATCGAAGAACTGGGCGCCACCCTGGCGCGCCTCGGCTACGAGAGGGTGCCCAGCATCGAGCAGGAGGGCACCTGGAGCCGCCGCGGCGACATCATCGACCTCTTTCCCGTCAGCGCCGAGCTGCCGGTGCGCCTGGAGCTGTTCGGAGAGGAACTGGAGAAGCTGCGGGAATTCGATCCGGCCAGCCAGCGTTCCCTGGATGCGATCGAGCGGGTACGGCTCACCCCCACCAGCCACGCGCCGCTGATCGCCGACGCCCTGCGCGAGCGGATGCCCGAGGGGTTGGAGGCCCTGCTTAGCCCCGAAGCCCTCGATCAACTGCTGGAGGGGGGCACCCCCGAAGGAATGCGGCGCCTGCTGGGCCTGGCCTGGGAGGAACCGGCCTCGCTGCTCGACTATCTGCCCGCCGGCACCCTGATCGCCCTGGAGGAAAGGCGCCATTGCCTGGCCCATGGCCAACAGTGGTTCGACCACGCCGCCTCCCACCACCGCGAGGTGGTGCAGGAGCTGGAGTTGGCGGCCTCCCTGCTACCGGCGAGCCTTCACCGCCACCCCGCCGAGGCCCTGGCGGCCCTCGACGCCTTCCGAGGCTTCGATCTGGCCGAACTGCATGAGAGCGACCGTCACCCCAACAGCTTCGATCTGGCCAGCCGGGCGGTGCCGGCCCACCCCAATGCCTTCGGCCGCCTGGCCGGCCTGGTGAAGGGGTATCAGGCCGGGAAGGCTCGGGTGTGGCTGGTGTCGGCCCAGCCCAGCCGGGCTGTGGCCCTGCTGGAGGAGCACGACTGCATCGCCCGCTTCGTGCCCAATTCCCTCGACACTCCGGCGATCGAGCGGCTGATCGAGCAGAACACGCCGGTGGCCCTCAAGAGCCGCGGCACCGCCGAGCTGGAGGGCCTGGAGCTGCCCGCCTGGAAGTTCGTGCTGCTCACCGACCGGGAGTTCTTTGGCCAGCACAGCCTGGCCGCCAGTGGCTACGTGCGCCGCCGCCGCCGCGCCGCCAGCCGCACGGTCGATCCGTTGCGCATGGTGCCCGGCGACTTCGTGGTGCACCGCAACCACGGCATCGGCCGCTTCCTGAAACTCGAGAAGCTGGCGATCGGCGGCGAAGCGCGCGACTACCTGGTGGTTCAGTACGCCGATGGCCTGCTGCGGGTGGCGGCCGACCAGCTGGGCAGCCTGGGCCGCTACCGCGCCAGCAGCGAGACCCCGCCCGAGCTCAACCGCATGGGCGGCAGCGCCTGGACGAAGGCCAAGGAGCGGGCCCGCAAGGCGGTGGCCCGGGTGGCGATGGACCTGGTGAAGCTCTATGCCGAGCGCCACAAGGCGCCGGGCTTCGCCTTCCCCCCC
>JAPLIE010000062.1 GCA_026389265.1 Cyanobacteriota bacterium
GAGAAGGGTTCTGTCGCGTCGTACTCTGCTTGTTTGTGCCTGCGCCGTTCGCAATGCCGAAGCTCAAGACCCGCAAAGCGGCCGCCAAGCGGTTCAAGGTGACCGGCAGCGGCAAGTTCGTGCGCCGGCACGCCTTCCGCAACCACCTGCTCGACCACAAGAGCCCTAAGCGCAAGCGCTGGCTCAGCACCATGGCGGTCGTCGACGAGCGCGACGCCGACAATGTTGCGCTGATGATGCCCTACGCCTAAGCGATCCCTGATCGCCTCCCCGCCGGGATCCTGAGGCGCTGAAACCGCTCCAGACAGCATCGTCACACCCGTTTTCTCCCCCAACCCTTCGTCCTGATCCATGGCCCGCGTCAAGAGGGGCAACGTCGCCCGTAAACGCCGCAACAAAATCCTTCGCCTCGCCCGGGGTTTCCAGGGCAGCAACGGCAGCCTCTTCCGCACAGCCAACCAGCGGGTGATGAAGGCGCTGTGCAACGCCTACCGCGACCGTCGCCGCCGCAAGCGCGACTTCCGCCGCCTCTGGATCGCCCGCATCAACGCAGCGGCCCGCCTCAACGGCACCAGCTACAGCCGCCTGATCGGCGGTCTGAAGAAGGCCGATGTGCGCATCAACCGCAAGATGCTCGCCCAGTTGGCCGTGGCCGACCCCGCCAGCTTCACCACGGTGGTGAGCGCCGCCGGACGCTGAGCGCCGGCACCCTATGCAGGAATTGCTTCCCAAGGCCTATCTGATCGGCCTGATCGTGCTGCTTGGCGCCGCGGCCGTGCTCGTGGGCCGGCAGATCCTGCGGGTCCGAAAGGATGAAGAGGCCCTCGCCCGCCTCAGCTCCGCTGGTCCCGGTGGTGCTCCGCCAACCGATTCGGTAGGTCTCTATGAACTGGCCTCCGTGCAGCTGCGCAAACGGCTCTACGGCCAGGCGGTGGACAATCTCAAGCTGGCCCTGCGCAAGGCCCAGGCCGAAAAGGCGCCCGATGAGGCCAGGGCCTTGATCGAAAATGCCTATGGCTTCGCCCTGGCGGCCGAGACCAAGTTCTCCGAGGCCATTCGCCACTACCGGAGCGCCCTGCAGATCAAGCCCGACTATCCGGTGGCTCTCAACAACTTGGCCTACGCCCTGGGGAAGCTGGGGGAACCACAGGAGGCCCGGGACACCTACGCCAGGGTGCTTGATCTTGAGCCGGCCAATGGCACGGCCCGCAAGGGCATCAAAACCATGGAACGGCGCGTGGGTGACCCAACCAAAGCCGTCCCCAACAGCAAACCAGACCCCTCCGCCGCCAGCGGCAAGCGAGGGGGCAAGGGCCTCAAAAAGGGCGGTTAAAAGCCCGGCTGCAGCAACGCTCCAACATCAATCCAGGTCTTGAGCGTTTGCATGGCTGCCGAGCTCTCTGTGGTCCGTCGCTCAAACCAGGCTCCGCTCACCACAGGCCGCGGATTGGCTCTGCCTGCGGGCCCGTGTCGGAAGCCAACTTCTGGGAACCGGGAACCGGCATCAACTGCAGGCGTCCCCCCATCATGGTCAGCCGATCGGCGTTCCAGCCCGAAAGGCTCAAACCCTGCAGCCCCTGAAAGGATCCGCCGGTGCCCAGATCCGCCCCTGGAGCCGCCCCGAGAACGAGCAGATCCAGCTGATCCGACTTGGCATTGAGATTGCCCTGCACCGGGGAGGCGACACCGCCGATGGTGATCGTGCCCTGCATCACCACCATCTGACCCGCGGAACTGGTGGAGGCGAGCGAAAGACTCACGGGCACCGGCACACCACCGTCGAACGGGGTGTAGCTGCCATTCCAGAGCCGGGGCATCTCGGTGGCGATCAGACCGGCGCGAGCGATCGGATCGAAGGTTTCCACCGGCGAAGATTCGATCAGCAGGGCTCCGGAATCCCGAGCGGGGGAACGCAGGCGGCTGGAGGGGGGCACCACGGGCGAGTAGGCGTCGCTAGGCAGCGGCGAGAGCGCCAGCAGCATGGGCAGGGCCGTGGGTACGAGCGGCAGCGGCATGGCTTCGGATCACAGGGCCAGACCGCAGACTAAGAGTGCTGAGCGCCCCGCGTCCCCCGGTCTTGAACCCTTCTGCTCCCCTTCCCAGCGCAGCGCCCATTCCTGCGGCTCCGACACCGCTCGGCGAGGGCGCACCCGCCACCACCACAGCCAACGAGCCACCACTTCAGATCGGCGGCCGGAGCTTCCGCAGCCGCCTGATGACGGGCACCGGCAAATACCCCTCCTTGGAGGTGATGCAGGCCAGCCTGGCCGCGAGCGGCTGCGAGATCGTGACCGTGGCGGTTCGGCGGGTGCAGAGCCAGGCCGCGGGCCACGGCGGCCTGATGGAAGCGATCGACTGGAGCCGGATCTGGATGCTGCCCAACACCGCCGGCTGCGCCACCGCCGAAGAGGCGATCCGGGTGGCCAGGCTCGGCCGTGAGCTGGCGAAACTCGCCGGCCAGGAGGACAACACCTTCGTGAAGCTAGAGGTGATCCCTGACAGCCGCCACCTGCTTCCGGATCCGATCGGCACCCTGCAAGCGGCCGAGCAGCTGGTGAAGGAGGGCTTCACGGTGCTGCCCTACATCAATGCCGACCCCCTGCTAGCCCGCCACCTGGAGGAGGCCGGCTGCGCCACGGTGATGCCGCTGGGTTCTCCGATCGGCTCGGGCCAGGGGATCCGCAACGCGGCCAACATCGCCTTGATCATCGAGAACTCGCGGGTGCCGGTGGTGGTGGACGCCGGCATCGGCGTGCCCAGCGAGGCCGCCCAGGCCATGGAGATGGGGGCCGATGCCCTGCTGATCAACAGCGCCATTGCATTGGCGGGCGATCCGGCTGCGATGGCGCGCGCTATGGCCCAGGCCTGCGAGGCCGGGCGGACCGCCTTCCGGGCCGGGCGGCTGCCGGTCCGAGCGGAGGCCAGAGCCAGCTCCCCCCGCGAGGGGCGACTGGGGGCGGCTGTCTCGGGCGCAGGAGTGTGAAGCGTCTGTGACAGATCCTGGCCGGATGGTGGAGGCCCCGGAAACCCTCCATAGGGTTTCCCGAACCCCATCCGTTCCACCATGCAGGTCACCCAAGAAGACGGCGGCAAGCTGAATGCCTTCGCCCGCGAACCCCGCATGGTGGTGATGGAGAAGGGGGAAGCCAACGGCCCGAGCCGCCTCCTGCTGATCGGCGGCGTGGTCCTGGTGGTGCTGTTGGTGGCCGTGGCCGCAGGGATCAGCTGATTCAGCAAACCGTGCCGAATCCCGCAACACCGTTGGAAAACCCTGTGGAGCCAGGGAAACGGCCTGTGTCTGCGTCGCCGTGCGAAGCGTGCCAGGCCGAAACGGCGCCCTCCGAAGGGGGGGAGCCAGAGGCCTGTAGTAGCTTGCCAGCGGGCAACGGCTCGACCAGGAGACAGGGGTGAAGGTTCTCGTTCTCGGCGGCGATGGCTTCTGTGGGTGGCCCTGTGCGGTGAACCTGGCGGATGCAGGCCACGATGTGGTGATTGTTGACAACCTCAGCCGGCGCAAGATCGACATCGACCTGGAGGTGGAATCCCTCACGCCGATCACCACGATCAGCGAACGGCTACGGGCGTGGGAGCAGGTGGGCGGCAAAGCGATGCGCTTTGTGCACCTCGACATCGCCCACCAGTACGACCGACTGCTGGACCTGCTGCGGAGCGAGAGACCCGAGGCAGTCGTGCACTTCGCCGAACAGCGGGCAGCTCCCTATTCGATGAAATCCAGCGCCACCAAGCGCTACACGGTCGACAACAACGTCAACGGCACCCACAACCTGCTGGCTGCCATCGTGGAGAGCGGCCTGGATATCCACATCGTGCACCTCGGCACCATGGGGGTCTACGGCTACGGCTCCCACCGGGGCGCCACCATTCCCGAGGGCTATCTCACCGTTGAGGTGCCCCAGGCCGATGGCAGTCGTTTCACCGAGAAGATCCTGCACCCCACGGATCCGGGCAGCGTCTATCACATGACCAAGACGCTCGATCAGTTGCTCTTTTTTTATTACAACAAGAACGATTCGATCCGGGTCACTGACCTGCACCAAGGCATTGTCTGGGGCACCAACACAGCCCTCACCGACAAGGATCCCCGTCTCACCAACCGCTTTGACTACGACGGTGACTACGGCACGGTGCTCAATCGCTTCCTGATGCAGGCGGCGATCGGCTATCCCCTCACCGTGCACGGCACCGGCGGCCAGACCCGCGCCTTCATCCACATCCGCGATTCAGTGCGCTGCGTGCAGTTGGCCCTTGAACATCCACCGACCAGCGGCGAGAAGGTGAAGATCTTCAATCAGATGACCGAAAGCCATCAGGTGGGCCAGCTGGCCCAAAAGGTGGCGGACCTCACCGGTGCCGAGATCCGCTTCCAAGCCAACCCCCGCAAGGAAGCGATCGAAAACGACCTGATCGTGGACAACCGCTGTTTCATCGAACTCGGGCTCCAGCCCACCACCCTCGATGACGGACTGCTTGCCGAAGTGGTGGGTGTGGCCCGCCGCTGGGCCGACCGCTGCGACCGCTCCCGCATCCCCTGCCTTTCCGCCTGGACCACCCGCCAGGCGGAAGCCCTCCGCACCCACGCCTGACCGCACGAACCCTGTGAGGATCGCCTTCTTCACCGAAACCTTCCTGCCGAAGGTTGACGGCATCGTCACACGGCTGACCAAGACCCTGCCCCACCTGGTGGAGGCCGGCGACGAGGTGCTGATCTTCTGCCCGGAAGGAGCCCCCGACAGCCATGCCGGTGCCCAGGTGGTGGGGGTCCCGGCCATGCCCTTGCCCCTCTACCCCGAACTCAAGCTGGCCCTCCCCCGACCCGCAGTCTCGGAAGCCCTCGAACGGTTCCAGCCCGATCTGGTGCATGTGGTGAACCCGGCGGTGCTCGGCCTGGGGGGCATCTGGCTCGCCAAGACCCGCAACCTGCCCCTGGTGGCCAGCTATCACACCCACCTGCCCAAATACCTCGAGCACTACGGCATGGGCATGCTGGAACCTCTGCTCTGGGAGCTGCTCAAGGCCGCCCACAACCAGGCCGAGCTGAACCTCTGCACCTCCACGGCCATGGTGGACGAACTGGCCGCCAAGGGAATCGAACACACCGCCCTCTGGCAGAGGGGGGTCGACACCGAGCTGTTCCGGCCCGAACTGGCCAGCCCAGCCATGCGCCAGCGGCTCCATGGCGCTCACAACGACACCGGCAACCTGCTCCTCTACATCGGCCGCCTCTCGGCCGAGAAGCAGATCGAGAGGATCCGCCCCGTGCTGGAGGCCCTACCGGAAGCCCGTCTTGCCCTGGTGGGCGATGGCCCCCACCGCCAGCACCTGGAACGGGTGTTCGAGGGAACCGCCACCACCTTCGTGGGCTATCTCAGCGGCGATGCCCTGGCTTCGGCCTACGCCAGTGGCGACGCCTTCGTGTTTCCCTCCAGCACCGAGACCCTGGGCCTGGTGCTGCTGGAGGCCATGGCTGCCGGCTGCCCCGTGGTGGGTGCCAACCGGGGCGGAATTCCCGACATCGTGACCGATGGCGTCAACGGGCGCCTCTACGAACCCAACCAGCCCGCCAGCCTGATCACCGCTGTGCAACGGCTGCTGGGCGACCAGGCCAGCCGCAGCCAGCTCCGCCAATCGGCCCGCCTTGAGGCTGAACGCTGGGGCTGGGCCGGAGCCACGGCCCAGTTGCGGGGGTATTACCGACAGGTTCTGGAGCGGCGGCCCCTGGCAATGGCGGCCTGATATCCGGCCCCAGGAGCCCCGCCGCAGGCTTGCGAGCCCTTCGGAGCAGAAGGAACGCGAAAGTCGAGAGCTTCAGGGAGTCCGGGGTGCCGCCTCCCCCGAGTTGCTGCCGGCAGGCGGATGGAACCAGGCCTCCATCATGATCTTCACCATTGGCGCCGCCACGGTGCCGCCGTAACCCCCGGAGTTCTCGCCGAAGGCCACGATCACCAGGTTGGGCTTACCGGCCGGGGCATAGCCACCGAACCAGGCGTGGTCGGGTCGGGGTGGATCCTCGCCGGTGCCAGTCTTGCCGGCCACCGGCGGCAGGGTGGAGTCGTTGAGGATCTTGGCCGTTCCCTCGGTGACCACCATCCGTAGGCCCTCCCGCAGCACTCTCAGGGTTTCGGGCCTGAGCCCCAGCCAGCGACGGGGCATCGGACGCTCCACCAGATGGGGTGTCACCAGCCAACCGCCATTGGCCACTGCGGCATAGAGCCGGGCCATCTGGATGGGTGTCACGGTCACGGCGCCCTGGCCAATCGCGGAGGTGATCGTGTCCACCGAGTTCCAAGGTTCACCGATCACTTTCTTCTTCCAAGCGGGATCGCCCAGCAGGCCGGCACTCTCCTCATCAACGATCTCCACGCCGGTGTGGCTGCCGTAGCCCATGCGGCGGGCTGCCTTAAAGAGCTCATCGGGCCCCACCTTGAGACCCATCAGGTAATAAAAACTGTTGCTGCTCACCGCCAGAGCCTTCTCGAAACCGATGGAGCCATAGCTGGCCGGGGGAAATGCCTGGAAGGCCCGGTTGAGCATGGGGGCTTGCGGGCGGTTGAGGTCATTCCACTGGGCCGTGGTGGGGCCATTGGCGAACACGTTGGGGTCGAAGGTGGGGCGGCTGGCGATGGCCAGAATCGCTCCGGTCTGGGGATCAAGGGCCACGATCGCCCCCTTAGCCACGGTGTTGAGGGCCCGCTCGGCGGCGCGCTGAAGATTGAGATCGATCGTGAGCCGCAGATCACGGCCGGGCCGGGCCGGCTTGTCGCCCAGCACCCGCTGCACCCGGCCGGCGGCATTCACCTCCAGCTGCTGGCCGCCCCATTCGCCCCGAAGGTGGGATTCATAGGTGCGCTCCAAACCTGTCCGACCGATGCGGTCGCTGAGGCGATAGCCCTTCTCCTTGAGCCTGCTGTACTCCTCCTCGGTGAGATTGCTGGTGTAGCCGATCACGTGGGCAGCGAGGTTGCCGTTGGGATAACTACGCAGCACGTCGATCGACACCTCCGCCCCAGGCATTGAGGAGGCCTGTTCGCGGAATCGGAGCACCTGAAGGGGTGTGAGGGGCCCCGTCAGGGGCACATGGAAGCCATCGTCATCACCCTTGTGCAAGCGGCGCTGCATCTCCAACTGCTCGGCCGGAATCCCCAACAATCCCGACAACCGATCCCGCAGCGAAGGCCAGAGCCGCTCCTGGGTGAGCCGGGGCTGGTAATAGAGGCGATAGGTGAGGCGGTTGGTGGCCAGCACCTGGCCGGTGTGATCGAGCAGCCGGCCGCGTATCGGGTCCCGGGGGATCAGCCGGATCCGGTTCTCATCAGCCATGGCCCTGTGTTCCTGGCCATGGAGGAGCTGCAGCCAGGCCAGCCGCAGCACAATGGCCGAGCAGACCAACAACACGAAGGCCATGAGCAGCCCGGGCTGCCGACCCACACCGGTCTGGCGGAAATGGCTATGGCTGATCAGGGGCATCAGACGAGTCGCCGCTCCAGCTCGGCCAGCCGGGCGGAGATTCTCGCCAGGGTGCTGTGGAGCTCCGTGACGTCATCCGCCCCTGGCTGCGGTGGCTCCGGCATCGAACCAGCGGTCCACGAGCCCTCTCGATCATCCGCTGGAGCGGGAGGCTGACCTTCCCGCACCTCCACCTCCACCTTCACCACGGGATTGCCGAGGCCGGGCTGGAAGCGGTCCAGGGTCTGGCGAACCTGGCTGGCCACCGGTTCACCCTCCTGGCGGAGGCGGTCCAGGGAGGTGGAAGGATCATTCCCGAAGGCCGCCAACACCTCCCTGGGGCCACCCTTGCGGGCCCTCTCCACCACGGCGAGCCCTACCGGCAGCACGTCCTGCATGAGGGTGAGGCGGAGGGTGTCGAGGGGGTCGGCAGCCATGGGGCCCGAAACGGATTCTCCAGTCTGCCGTGAAGATCCCCGCGGCGGTCAACGGCCCGGTCGCTGAATCCCCGGATCCACCAACACCGGCTGGCACGGACGCTGACTACCCAGCCACCAGCCACCGGCAGCTGTCAGCACCAGCAGCAGGGAGAGGGGCAGCAGGGCCCGGCGGGTAGCCGGCAGACCGAACCACTCCATCCAGTCGCGCAGCACCCGGTCACGGTCGAAACGGCGCCGTTCCCGAAGCCCCTGCTGTTCCCGCCGCCTCAGGGCCCGCTCCACCCAACGCTCAAAGGCCTTTTTCTTGGTGACGGCCATCTTGCGCTCCACCTCCAGCAGCTGGCCGGGGTTGAGCTCGGGGTTGAAGGTGCTGATCAACTCCAGGGTCTTGAGGAACATCTCCACGGCCCCGTCCTTGATCGGGCGCTCGTGGTCATCGAGCAGGGTCCAGTCGAGCTCGGGGTAGAAGCGCAGCCGGTTGGCCTGGATCTGCTCCTCCGGCATCTGGCCGGGTTCCCGCAGCCAGCGGTCCGTGTTGGCGTCGAAGCGGCGCCAGTAGAGGAAGGGATTGAGGTACACCGTCTTGCCACCCACCAGGATGCTGTCCTGCTGCAGGCGCCGCTGCAGCTGGGGATCCGGATCGGTGCTGACGGGGGAAGGTGCGACGGCTGTCACGGGGCCGAGCTCAGGTGACCGATCGTATCGGGGGCGGGCGGGCTGGGCCAGCCCGGAGGACCAGCCTCGCGAATCGTGAGCGAAGACCGACCCAGCAGCCCTACTCCCACTCGATCGTGCCGGGGGGCTTGCTGGTGATGTCGAGCACCACCCGGTTCACCCCCTTCACCTCGTTCACGATCCGATTCGAGATCTGCTCGAGCAGGTCGTAGGGAAGGCGCGACCAGTCGGCGGTCATGCCATCTTCGGAGGACACGCAGCGCAGCACCACCGGGAAGGCGTAGGTGCGCTTGTCGCCCATCACCCCCACGCTGCGCACCGGCAGCAGCACGGCG
>JAPLIE010000180.1 GCA_026389265.1 Cyanobacteriota bacterium
AGTGGCTCGGCCCGAACGTTCGTCGTCGCCGACGAGGAGAACCGCGTCGCCGGCTACTTCAGCCTCACCGTGGGCCAGGTCGACACGGTGGAGGCCCCAGAGCGCATCCGTCAGGGCATGGGGCGATTTCCGCTGCCCGTGGTCATCCTGGCCAGGCTCGCCGTGACACGGGAAAACCATGGATGTGGCATCGGTGTCGGGATGCTTCAGGACGCGATCCGTCGGACGCTGGTGATCGCCGAGCAGGCCGGAATTCGGGCGATCCTGACCCATCCCATCGACGAAGACGCGGCACGCTTTTACACCCGGTTCGGATTCACTGCATCGCCGCTGCGCCAGCAGCAACTGCTTCTGCTCCTCAAGGACGCGAGGAAGATCCTCCAGTGATCAATGGGGGCATCCTTGCTGGGGTGTGACAGGGGGTGGCACTGGTGGGGGATAGGCCCCAAACTCCATGCCAGCGCCAAAACCAGCTCACGGTGGTGATCTGCTGACCCCCTTAGGCTGGCGTGGCTTGGAAACCGCCATGACAGACCAGCATGGGCGCATCACCATCAACCCTGAGATCTGCCACGGAAAGCCAACCATCCGTGGCTTGCGTTATCCCGTGGAAATGGTGCTCGAGCTGTTGTCAGCTGGGATGAGTGCATCTGACATCCTTGCCGACTACTCTGATCTTGAGGCTGAAGACATTACGGCGGTGCTTGAATATGCCACCCATCTTTCCCGAGTTCAGCTGATTGAGCCCGTCTCTGCATGAGGATCCTGCTGGATGCCCAGCTGCCTCAATCTCTCGTTCGGCCGCTGGAACGATTGGTTTGCGACGTCCTCCACACCCTTGATCTTCCAGAGGGGAATCGCAGCGCCGACAACCTGATTTGTTCCATTGCCGACCGCGATGGAAGGGTAGTCTTCAGTAAGGATGCTGATTTCGTCCGTGGTCATCTTTGCATGGCACACCCGCAAGGCTTTTGATCGTGGCCACCGGCAACATTGGCAACCGGGATCTCACCACTACCATCCGCTTGACGCGCTCTGTGTAGTCATCGATCTGGGTCACGTCTTCCCCCAGGATCCGCCGGGCAACGTCCTGCGCAGGGGCCGGGCTGGCTGTTGCCTGGCAAATCAATGTCCCAGGAGCTCCATGTGCAGTAGGGGCTGTTCAACGTGGCTCTTGCGCATGCGCTTGGCGAGGGTGTCGCGCAGGCGCTCGTCGGGGGGGGAGGGGGTTGGGGGCATGGGGGGATCCTGGCGCTGTGGGGGCTGCGGGGCTAGGTGGGGTGTGACGGGGGGTGGAACTTGCGGGGGAGAAGCCCAGCTGCCATGTCTTGTTCTGTCCCCTCAGCCAGGGAGTCGGTCTCACACATGGCTACGAATCTCGCTCTCGATCAGGACCTGCTTGACCACGCCTTCCGCCTGAGCGGGGAGCCCACCAAGAAGGCCGCCGTTACCCGCGCTCTGCAGGAGTTCATCGCGCGCCGGGAACAGCGCCAGGTGGCGGAGCTCTTCGGCAAACTCGAGTGGGACTCCGGCTACGACTACAAGGCTGAACGGGAACGCCAGCGGTGAGTCTGTTGGTCGACACTTCCGTCTGGTCGCTGGCCTTTCGCCGTGATGGCCAGCCTGGCCTGCCTGAAGTTGGCGCTCTCCGTGCCGCTCTCCTGGGCGCCGAGCAGGTCTTCACCACTGGATTGGTGCTACAGGAAGTGCTGCAGGGTTTTGCAGGCCCCAAAAACCGGGACCAGCTCGTGGAGCGTCTTTCTGGGCTCGCCTTTCTTCAGCCCGACAAACAGGACCACATCGCAGCCGCCGAGATCCGCAATGCCTGCCGCCGTCGGGGTGTACAGATCGGAACCATTGATGCCCTGCTTATCCAACTCAGCCAGCGCTATGACGTGACCCTGCTAACAACCGACAAGGACTTCCATGCGGCCGCTCAGCATGTGGATGTCCATTTATGGACAATTGGGTGAGGCAGCTCCACCACCGCACTCCATTCCGGCTGGTGCAACCCCAACCCATCGGCTAGATGCCGCCGCGGGATCACCAGGCTGTGCCCCTGCGTCACCGGATACGCATCGGCGATGCACAGCGCCAGTTCGTTCTCCAGCAGCACCCGGCCGCTGGCCTCCAGTGCGCAGAACACGCAGCCCGCCTCGCGGCTGGCGTAGCTGGCCTGCAATCCGCGGAAGTCGGTGCTGTCGGTGTCGCGCTTGGCGGCGTTGCAGCGGAAGCAGAGGGCCTGCAGGTTGCCGAGGTCGTCCGAACCGCCCTGGTCCTGGGCACGATGTGGTCCACCTCCAGGGCCCGTTGGTGCGGGGTTTGCCAAGCAACAGCCTGCCCCGCAGCATTCGCAGCGGCCCTTGGCGCGGGTGAGCACCCGGACTTTGATCGAGCCGCTGATCGGCGTGCGGTGGCGGCTCCTATGGGCGAAAACCTCCTCGCCGCGCTGCTCTCGGAAAGCGTCAAGGCGTTGGCGGCACAGCTCCAGCAGCTGGTCGCGTAGTGGCTCCGCCACGCTGGCCTTCGGCCAGGTACCGGCGTCGCTCAGCTCCTCCCCGCCCACCAGGGCGTAGGTGCCCCGCTCGTAGCGGGTGATGCCGTTGAAGGTGAACCTTGCCCACCATCCGCTTGACGCGCTCTGTGAAGTGATCAATCTGGGTCACGTCTTCCCCCAGGATCCGCCGGGTTAAGTCCTGCGCGGGGGCCGGGTTGGCTGTTGCCTGGCCAATCCGCGTCCCAGGAGCTCCATGAGCATCAGGGGCTGGTCAACGTGGCTCATGCGCATGCTCTTGGCGATGGTATCGCGCAGCCGCTCGTTGGTGGGGGAGGGGGGTGGGGGCATGTGGCGATCCTGGCGCGGTGGGGGTGCCGTTGATGGTGAACCTGTTGGTCAACGTGGCTCATGTGCATGCGCTTGGCGATGGTGTCGCGCAGGCGCTCGTCGGTGGGGGAGGGGGTTGGGGGCATGTTGGGATCCTGGCCGGGATTCCTTGTGCGGGCCGGCTTGCTGGGGCGGGGTGTGACAGGGGGTGGCACTGGTGGGGAAGAAGCCTTGCTGCCGTGGTCTTGATCCCTCCCACCCCCTTGACCACCATGGAGAGTGCCTACGCTGAGTTCTCAACCGTTCCTGGTGGCGATGGCACCCGTGTCTGACCTTCTTCAGCTGCCCCAGAACGTACGGCTTGCTCTGGCGATCGCCCTCTGGGACAGCCTCGATGACGAGGCCCGAGATGGGGCGCTGCCGATCGATTCTGCCCTCTGCGCTCAGCTGGATCGGCGCTGGGTGGCCCATCTCGCCAACCCTGGCGCAGCAGTGCCCTGGGATGACGTGCGCAGCCAACTCGGCCTTGGATGACGCTCCCCTCGGTTCGCTTCCTGCCAGAGGCGGTGGAGGATCTTCTGGAAACCCAGCGCTGGTACGGCGCGCGAGAGTCGGCGTTGGCCCAGGACTTTGCCGAAACCGTTGCGGCTGCGGTCCGTTGCTGGCCAATCTGTTTCTGCACTACACATTCGATGCGTGGATGGGGCGGAATTATCCGTCGGTCCCATTTGAGCGTTATGCAGATGATGTGATCTGCCACTGCCACTGCCACTGCCACTGCCACAGCCGCGCTGAGGCTGAACGGCTCTTGGCAGCCCTGCAGGAGCGATTCGCATTCTGTGGCCTACAGCTGCATCCCCAGAAGACCCAGGTGGTCTACTGCAAGGACAGCAGCCGCCGGGGCCACTTTCCTCAGATCCAGTTCACGTTTCTCGGCTATTGCTTCCGGCCTCGCATGGCCAGGAACCGCCACGGGGAGATCTTTACGAGCTTCCTGCCGGCGGTGAGTCCGCAAGCGCTCAAGCGTATGCGGGAGAAGATCCGGCAGATGCATCTGCGTCGGCATATATTTTTGCTATTGGAAGAGATTGCCCGGCGTCTCAATCCGATCCTGCGGGGTTGGATTCAGTACTACGGCAAGTTCTATCCAACGGAGCTGCGTGCCAAGCTGTTCAGCTACCTTAATCAGGAGCTGAGTGCCTGGCTGCGCCAGAAGCATCAGCGACTAAGGCGACACTATCGCCGTAGTCGTGAGCTTCTGGCGCGAATTGCCCAACAGCGTCCGGGTCTATTTGTGCACTGGCGCGGTGCGGGTGTGGTGGCGGTTGGATGACAGGAGCCGGATGACGCGAGAGTGTCACGTCCGGATCTGTGGGGGCCTCGGGGGGAAGTTCCCCGGGGCTACCCGGCGCCGCCTACAAGCCCGTAGGCGCCTTGGTCGTAGCGGCTGATGCCGTTGCCGGTGAGCACCTTGGTCACGGTCCGATGGCGGATCGGCCCATGCACGCAGTGCTGCCTAGGGTTCGGGCGACCACCTACCCGACCACCACCGATGCGCGCCGTTTCCTTCGCCAATGGCGACCCGATGCCTCTGCTCGGCCTGGGCACGTGGAAGTCGGAGCCCGGCCAGGTGTCTGCGGCCGTGCGCGAAGCGATCCGGCTCGGCTACCGCCATATCGATTGCGCCAGTGTCTATGGCAACGAGCCGGAGGTGGGGCAGGCGATTCGCGCCGCCATCGCCGAGGGCGAGGTGAGCCGCGAACAGCTCTGGATCACCTCCAAGCTCTGGTGCAATGCCCTCGGGCGCGACCTCGTGGAGCCGGCGCTGCGCCGCACCCTCGCGGATCTGCAGCTGGATTGGCTGGATCTATACCTGATCCACTGGCCGGTGCCGATCCGGCCCGGCGTGGCCTTTCCCACCTCCGCCCAGGATCTCCTGCCACCGGACGACGCGCTGATCCGCTCCACCTGGGAGGGGATGGAGGCCGTGCTGGAGGCGGGTCTGACGCGCCACATCGGGGTGAGCAACTTCTCCAGCCGCAAGCTGCACGATCTGCTGGACCACTGCCGGATCAGGCCGGAGGTGAATCAGGTGGAACGGCATCCGCTTCTGCAGCAACCCTCCCTGGTGGCGGACTGCACGGCCGAGGGCATCCACATCACCGCCTATTCGCCGCTCGGATCTCACGACCGACCGGCCGCCATCAAGGCAGCCGATGAACCGGTGCTCTTGGAGAACCCTGTGATCGGCGCCATCGCCGCCGAGCGCGGCTGCACCCCCGCTCAGGTGCTGCTGGCCTGGCATCTACAGCGCGGCATCTCCACCATTCCCAAGTCGGTGACCCCTGCTCGGCTGCGCGAGAACCTGGCAGCAGCGGAGATTGAACTGCCTCAGGCCGATCTCGAGCGGATCGCCGCCCTTGATCAGAACACCCGTCTGGTGAATGGATCCTTCTGGCTGTTGGAGGGTGGCCCCTGGACCCTTCTATCCCTTTGGGATGAGCCCTGATCGGCGCTGTTGGATGATGCGTGGGGTGACGCTCTGGTGGCTTCACGCGTTGCCTGCCTCGGCACGGCCTGCTTCATCCTGAAGCCGGTCGCCCCCGTGCCATGTCCCTGATCAACACCGCCGTCGGCCTCTTGGCGATCAGTTCGCCCATCGGCGTGCTGCCCGTGGTGGCCAGGGCAGCCGGTGGCGACGACACACGGTTACGTCAGATCAGCCGCATGGCGGTGCTGACCTTCCTGTTCACCCTGCTGGCGGCCTGCTGGTGGGGACAGGCCCTGCTGGATCTGTTTGCCATCACCCTCGATTCCTTTCGCGTGGCCGGCGGGCTGATCCTGCTGCCGATCGGCCTGCGACTGATCGAGGGGCTGGAGGTGAGCCACCCGGACGTTGAAACCGACTCCGGCAGCCTCGGGGTGGTGCCGATCGGCTTGCCGCTGCTGGCTGGGCCGGGTGCCATCTCCCTGGTGGTGGCGGACTCACCGCCCTCCTGGCCCGGACGCCTGGCCCTGAGCGGCGTGATCATCCTGCTGGCGATGGCCATCTACCTCATCTTGAGGGTGTCGATGCCGCTGCGCCGAGCCCTGGGGGAGCTGCAGGAAAAAGTGATCAGTCGCCTGATGGGACTGCTGCTCAGTGCCATCGGGGTGCAGATGCTGGTGGGCGGCCTGAAGGGCTGCTTCCCCGTCCTCGGGACAGGTTGGGGCGGCTGATCTCCTTGTGCCCCGCTCCAGCGGCGGTACAACGCGTCCATCAATGGGGTTTGGCATGGCGCGCCAAGACATGGCACGGCAAACACTTTCGCGCTGCGGAGCATCCAGGGCCTGGGTGCTTCGGAACGGACGGTGCCGCCGCCTCCGCTTGATCCGTGTTGGGAGTGGATTGGCGCTGGCATGGCTGACGCTGCCAGCCGCTCGAACCAACGGAGCCGAGGTGGCCAACCTGGCCCCTGCCCCCCTCAGTGGTGTGGCGGAGCCAGGCCGTTGCCCGACTGCAACGATGGCCCAGGGCCGGCGCACCGTGGCGGGGGCCAGGTTGCGGTACCCCTTGACCCGCTGGGCCGAGGAAATCTCTCCCTTTGGCTGGCGGTATTCCAGTGCCCGTGGCGCCTGGAGCATGCATAGCGGCATCGATCTGATCAGCCCGCCGGGAACGCCGGTTTTGGCGGTGATGGGGGGCCAGGTGGCACGGGTTGACACCATCAGCGGCTACGGACTTGCGGTGATCGTGGACCACGGCAACGGCTGGCAAAGCCTGTATGCCCACCTGCAGGCGGTGGCGGTGCGTCCCTGCACGGTGCTCCCGGCGGGGGGGCAACTGGGCTGGGTGGGTCGAAGCGGCAGCGCCAGCACGGACCATCTCCACCTGGAACTGAGGAGTGGTGTGGGGCCCTCCCAGGTGGCGGTGGACCCGGCGAAGTACTTGCCCCGGCCTTAGTCCCTCAGGCGTTTACATCAACAGCCCGCTCCCTCGGCGCGGAGGGGGCAGACCCTGGTTTCTCTTCACGCCCGACCTGCAGGTGATCGGGGGTGAACGTCAGTTGCGGGCGCGGAAGGTGGCCACGACGGTCTCGTCGCGGAGGAGCTCCAGCCGTGAGCCGCGCACGTGGAAGCGGTTCACCGTGCGCAGCGTGCCGGCGAAGCGCTCCTCCAGAGCCATCAGATCGGGCGGCCCGGCCATCCTTGTGCTCACCAGCTCGCCGATGACCAGCTGGTCACGCACCAGCGCGACCGAGCCGTTGAGGCGATTGATGCCACCGAAGATGGAGAGCCGGCCAGCGGTCGCCCGGAGGGTGGGAGGCCTGGCGGTGCTGACAGGCTGGCCCAGGAGTGAAACGAGGGTCCACTCCCTGCCGGCGGCCTGGTTCACATCGTCCATGTCGCAGGAATGGGCCGTCCACCGGTAGGTCTGTGTGGAGGGAGCCGCGGCGATGGGCCTGAGTCCGCCGGGTGGCTGGGGATAAATGGTGACCCCCTCCTTGATCGTCTCCGCCACCTTGATGTCCTTGATCGCCTTGGGAGCCACCTGGAGCGGATCCCGATCGAGGATCACGAGATCGGCCAGCTTGCCCACCTCGAGCGTGCCCTTATTCGCCTGCTCGCCATACTGCTCGGCCGCCCAGGCGGTCATCGCCTTCAGCCCCTCATAGGGGCTGATGCGCTGATCCGGCCCGATCGTCTCGCCCGAGCGGGAAACTCGGTTCACCGCCGACCAGAGCATGAACAGCTGATCGAGCGGCGCCACCACGAAATCGGTGTGGTTCGTGGGGCGAAGACCGGCACCAATGGCATCGCGCATCGGGCTGATGAAGCTGGCCTGCTGGCGGCCGCGGTTGGCGATGTGGGCATCGGCGAAGTAATAGGTATGCAGGGTGTAGAAGGACGGACGAATGCCGTACTTCACAAAACTGGGGATCTGGTCCTTGCGCAGGAACTGGGTGTGGATGGTGGTCACGTTCCAGGGCCGCGAGACGTCGCCTTTGCGGGCGGACGCGTAAGCCTTCAGGAACATGTCGATCGCGGCATCGCCGTTGGTATGGGCGAGCAGGGGCACGCCCAGGCCGTACACCTTGCTCACCGCCTTGTCGACGAGGTCCTGGGGAAAGGTGGGTTCCCCCCGCCAGTTCTTCTCGCCCGCCGGGCCGCCCGTGAGGTAGGGGGTGGTGAAGAAGGCGGTGCGACCCTGGGGGGAGCCATCGATCGTGATCTTCACTCCGCCGATCTTGAAGCGGTTGTTGTAACGGCCCCACTGGCTCACCGGGATGAAGGCCTGCACCTTGTCGAGGTCGGTGATGAAGGGATAGGCCACCACGTCGATCAGGTTGGCGCCGGCATCGGAGGCCCGCTTGATCGTTGCGATCTGGGGCAGGTGGCTGGCCCCTTCCTGGGCGGTGGTGATGCCGGTCTGGGCGTAGAGCATCTGGCCGGCACGGCTCCAGTCCACCTCCTGCTGGGCCGTGATCGCTTCGCTCTGCTCAACCACCGGCAGGTAGGCCGTCTCCATGATCAGGCCCCAGGGCTCCTGGCTGCCGGGCTTGCGCACGATCACGCCTCCCGCCGGGGTGGGGGTGGAAGCGCTGATGCCGTACTTCTTCAGGGCGAGGCTGTTGAGCACCGCGCCATGCATCGAAACGTGATCGATCCGCACCGGGTTGTCAGGAAAGGCCTCATCGAGGTCGCCCCGGTTGAGCAGACGGCCACCGGCCATCACCGTGTCGTCGTAGCCGTAGCCGATCAGCAGTTCGCCCTTTTTCAGTTGTCGCTCGGAGGCGCACGTCTTCAGGGCGGAAAGGATGCTCGGCACATCCTTGCCGGGGCCGGCGGGAGGCGCGTAAAGCTTGCACTGGTTGGCCACCAGCAGGGAGTTGATGTAGTGGCTGTGGCCATCGATGAAACCAGGCAGTAGGGCCTTGCCCTGGAGGTCGATGATCCGTGTGTTCGCCGTCCTGAGTGCCAGTCCCCGCTCCCGGGGCCCGGCGAACACAATCCTGCCGTTCTCCACGCCCAGCGCCTCGACATAGCTCGGACGCTCCCCAGCCATGGTGAGGATCGAGCCGTTGATGTAAAGCCGCTCCAGGGCCCAGGTAGGCAGCGGCAGAAGCGCTACCAGGCCAGCGGTGAGGGCTGTTGCGCCGAGCGGAGTGGCTTTCATGGGGGCGTGGAACTGGAACGTTGCTGGACCTGCGGATGCTGTGCCGCGCCATCGGGCCGTTGGGCAATTTCAGCCTACCGATGGAGGCCAACCGGATCGGCAACCGCTGGGGGGTCAAGGACCTCCCGGAGCTGGATGGCCGGTGTCAAGGCCCATGCCACTGAGGTCGGCGGCACGGCCTGACTTCTTAGGTTGCGATGTCCAGATCCAATGCCCATCGTGAGGCTGTTCCTGCACTTGGGCATGCCTTGAGACCGCTGCGCTCCATCACCATCACCATCACCATCACCAGCGCCAGCGCCAGCGCCAGCGCCAGAGCCAGAGCCACAGCCACCGCCGCAGCAGCAGCAGCTGGTTTGGTGGCCCTGGTGATGCCGCTTCCCGCCCACGCCGGCAGCCTGTCTGGCACTGCCGCCTACCGGGAGCGCATCGCCCTGCCGCCGGATGCGGTGTTCGAGGCGGTGCTGATCGACACCGCGATCGCCGACGCTCCGGCCCGGGAGCTCGGGCGCGTGCGCCTACAGCCCGCTGGCCAGCCGCCATTCCGTTTCACAATCCCCTACCGCGACGGCGATCTGACACCCGCAGGGCGCTACGCGGTGCGGGCCACGGTGCGCCAAGGCGAGCGGTTGCTGTTCACCACCGACACCTTCACGCCGGTGCTGGGGGGCGGTCCCAGCCAGCCGCTCAGCCTCAAGTTGGTTGGGGTGCAAACGGGCCGGCTGCTGCCCTCCCTCCCGATCGGCCGCCTGCCGGCCAGCTGGCGCGGTGATCTGGCCGTCGCAGGCGGCAGGACGCGCTGGCAGGTGGACCTCTTGGCTGACGGCAGCTTCCAGCTGCGCCAGACCTTTCTGGACCGCCCGGCCCCGAACCGTTTCGATGACATCGGCCGCTGGCGGATTGAGCCCGGCAGCAACCGCTTGGTGCTGCGCGGTGGCCGTGAGGCACCGCTCTTCTTCCAGCCGCTTGAGGGTGGTGCCGCCCTGGCCAAGCTCGATCTGCAGGGCGAGCCGATCCGCTCCCGCCAGCCCGATCGGCTACAGCGCCTGGCGACTCCGCAGCCGATCGATCCCCGCCTGCATCTGGCGGGGATGTTTCGCTACCTAGCCGATGCCGCCACCATCCGGCTCTGCGCCACCGGCGCGCGGTTGCCGGTGGCGATGGAGGTCGACTACCGGCGCCTCGAGCGGGCCTACCTCAAGGCGCAGCCTGCAGACCGTAGGGGGCAGCCGCTGCTCGTGAACCTGGAAGGTCTGATCACCAGCCGCCCCTCGGCCGAACCGGGCCAGCCGCCGCAGCGCACCCTGGTGGTGGAGCGTTTCCTAGGGGTGCATCCCGGCCAGGGCTGCCCGCAGCCGAACACCTCACCGAACGCATCATCGGCACCCGCCTCTCGCCCCATGGCCCCTCTTTCCCTGCGCGGCACCCTGTGGAGGCTCCAGGCGCTGCAGGACAGCAGGGGTCCCACCCTGTTCAAGCCCCCTGGCCCCGCCCCGGAATTGCTGCTGGCCGTGGATCAGGAGCGCGTCAGTGGCACGGACGGTTGTATCCAGGCAGTGCCGTGCAAGGGCTCCGCGGCATGGGGCTCTTGAGCTCCTCAGCAATGGGGAAGCAAATCAAGCGAGCAAGAGTCAATCTGTGAATACCGATCAGCCCTCACCTCGTGCTGGGGCTATTTCTTGTCGTCCTTCGGCCTGTGTCTGTGGCTGCTCCCTCAGGCCGCCGGGAACCTGGCCATCCGTGATGCGGCGGAGCTACGCCGGCTGCGATCATGTGGGGTGGGCCTTGATGCCCACTGGAGGACACGCCTTGCCGGGCCTGGATCAGCACGTTCATTTCGCCCTACTGCTGACTTTGCTTACCGGACTGTCCACCGGCATCGGCAGTCTGCTGGGTTTGCTCAACCGCAGCTTCAATCCCCACTTGCTGGCCTTCTCGCTGAGCTTCTCCGCCGGGGTGATGATCCAGGTGTCCTTCTTGGAGATCTTTCCCAAGGCCCGCACCGCCCTCAGCGCCGCCCTCGGCATCAGAGCCGGCTACGTGTGGACCATGATCGCCTTTTTCGCCGGCATTGCCCTCATGGCCGCCCTTGACCGGATGCTTCCGAGCCACGGTGATGCCGCCCTCCTCGGCCTCCACCCTTCTCCGTCAGCCAGCGCCGAGGAGAGAGACGCCCTGCTGCGTATGGGCCTCTTTGGCGACGTTCATGGCCGCCGTCAGCAACCCAAGGTTTGGTTTTAGCATCGCCTTGGCGATCGCCATCCACAACATTCCAGAGGGCCTGGCAATTTCAGTCCCAGTGCATTACGCCACCGGCAATCGCGCCCTGGCTTTCTGGCTCTCCTTCGCTTCGGGTTTAGCCGAGCCGCTCGGTGCTCTGCTTGGCTACCTCCTACTTCGGTCTGTTCTCACACCCCTTGTGATGGGTGTGGTGTTCGCCAGTGTGGCAGGAGTGATGATCTATATCTGCCTTGATGAACTGCTGCCTGCCGCCCAGCGCTATGGCACCCAGCATCAGATGATCGCCGGCGTGATCGCCGGCATGGTGGTGATGAGCACGAGCCTTCTATTTCTGGCCTGACGTGAGTAGCCTCCATCAAGCCCTCTCGCCCTTGGCCGGGCCCGTGCGGGGCCGCCCATCATGGAGGGTGAAGGTATGGGCTTGACCACGAAGCTGGGACGACAGGCTCGCTCACGGTGGAAGCGATCATCCGCAGCAGGGCGCCGGATCGTGCTTGCACTCTGCGTCGTGGTCTATCTCAGCCATGCCACCGTGGCAGTTCAGGCCAAGCCTCAGAACCTGGCTTCATCGCAGGAGCTTCGCGGGGTCTGGTTCACCGCCAACGACATGCCGGTGCTGCGTGACCGTGGCCGGATGCAGACTGCGGTCAATCAGTTGGCGGATCTGGGCTTTAATCGGCTCTATGTTGTGGTCTGGAATAGCGGATTAACCTATTATCCGAGTCAGGTCAGTCAGCAGCGGCAACTGCAGGATTTCACCTTTCGAGGTCTGCAGGGCCAGGATTTTCTTGGCGAGTTCATCAGCGCCGGCCGCAACCGGGGGATCGCCGTGATCCCTTGGTTTGAATTTGGCTTTATGGCACCGCCTGATTCGGCGCTGGCCAAGCGCCATCGCGCCTGGCTCACCCAGAAGCGCGATGGCGGGCTGACCTCCACCAGCGCAGCGGGCGAAGTGGTTTGGCTCAATCCATTCCGGCCCGAGGTCCAGCAGCTGATCACCGACCTCGTGCTTGAGGTGGTGCGTCAGTACGACGCAGAAGGTATCCAGTTCGACGATCACATGAGCCTGCCACGCGACTTTGGCTACGATTCCTTCACAACAGCGTTGTATCGCAAGCAGACCGGACGCATGCCGCCCGCCAATCCTGATGATCCGACCTGGGTGAAGTGGCGCGCTGATCGGATCACGAGCTTCATGGCTCAGCTGGCACGGGCTGTGCGTAAGGCGCGGCCCGGTGCTGTGATCTCGATTTCCCCCAACTACTACGACTTTGCTTACAAGCTGCAGCTGCAGGACTGGCGAAGCTGGGTGCTGCAAGGCATCGCTGATGAATTGCTGGTCCAGATCTATCGCCCTGAACTGGACAGCTACCTACCCCATCTCACGCGGCCCGAGGTCCAGAAGGCCAAAGGCCGGATCCCCACGGCCATCGCCGTGATGAGTGGTCAGCGAAACCGCCCGACATCTCTGGAGTTGATGCGCCGCAAAGTGGAAGCCAACCGGGTCCAGGGGTTAGGCGTGGCATTCTTCTACTTTGAAAGCCTGTGGAGCCTGGGGCCCGAACCCAAAGAACAACGCATCAGCGGCTTGGCCGAAATCCTTGGCAGCGCTCCTGCGCCTCCATTGCCGTCTCCCCTCCGCCTCCGCTGACGCTGATGGCTGGGCCCCGGGTGATGCCGGAAGAAGTGGCAGGTCATGCAGAATTGGGGGGTGCGGCTGCAGGGAGGCGGATCGATGGTGCGGGAGCTCGTGCTGGCCATCGGTATCCCGCTGGCCCTGTTGTTGCTGGCGGTGCTGGCCCTGGAGCACTGGGGTGATCAGCTGCCCCCCTGGCTGCAGCGCATCAATCAGCGGCGCTCCCTGATCTGGAACATCGGCATCGGGATGATCATCGTTCTGTCGTTGCTGCGCTGGCTGCTGCAGCGCTGATGGTTCTGGCTCCAGATCTGGATTGGCCAGGGCCGTGGCATGGATGCCCCAACTCTGCTTTTTGGTAGTTGTGCCAGCAGCGGTCGCTCCTGGAAGCTGGTGCGGCTTGATTGACCCCCTGGCCTGCATGCTCCCCTGGCTACTGGCCGCCATCACCCTGGCGGCCGTTGCACTCACGGCTCCCTCCCTGGGGCGTCACTTGTTTGAAGTGTTTGATGAGCGGCCCCAGCCGGCTTGGGACCGCTGGCTGAACCCGATCGAAGCCGGACTGCTCCGCTGGATCGGTGACAACGGCCGTAGCGCCGACTCCGCGATGGGCTACCTGCTGCCCTTGCTGATCAGCAATGCCCTGTTCGGGGCCGTGGCGCTGCTGCTGCTGCTGGCCCAACCGGCCTGGTTGAACCCCCTGGGTTTTGCTGGCCTGCGCTGGGATCTGGCGCTGCACACCACGATCTCCTTTCTCACCAACACCGACCAGCAGCATCTGGTGCCGGAGCAGAGCCTGGGGAACCTGGCCCAGTTGGGGGCCATGCAGTTTTTGATGTTCGTGTCGGCTGCCACTGGTCTGGCGGTGGGTTTTGCGGTGATCCGCGGCTTCAGTGGCCGGGAGATCGGCAACGTCCACCGCGATCTGCTGCGCGCGCTCACCCGCGTGTTGATCCCGGCTTCGCTGCTGTTCGCCCTGTTCCTGTTGGTGTGTGGCGTGCCGATGACCCTGGCGCCGCCGCTGCAGATCACCACCCTGGAGGGAGGCCAGCAGCTACTGCCACGGGGCCCGATCGCGTTGTTTGAGGCGATCAAGCAGCTGGGCGAGAACGGCGGCGGCTTTGTGAGCGCCAACTCGGCCCATCCCTACGAGAACCCCACTCTGCTGACCAACCTGGTGAGCACCTGGGCGATGCTGATCATCCCGGCCGCCACAATCGATGCCTTCGGGCGCTTCGTGGGCAACCGCCGCCAGAGCAACCTGCTGCTGGCCCTGGTGTTCGCTCTGCTGCTGATCGGGGCCACCCTGGCCATGGCGGCGGAACAGGCGGGTAACCCGGTGCTCGCGAGCTTGATCAGCGGCGGCAACCTGCAGGGCAAGGAGCTGCGCTTCGGGCCGGCGCTCACCGGCCTGTGGGCCGTGGTCACCACCGGCACCATGACCGGCGCGGTGAATGGCGCAATCGATGCGGCGATGCCGCTCACACTCCTCACCGCCCTGTTCAATCTGTTTCTGCAGGTGGTGTTCGGCGGCCAGGGCACCGGCATCGCCTATCTGCTGGTGTTCGTGCTGCTGGCGGTGTTCCTCACCGGCCTGATGGTGGGCCGCACGCCGGAATTCCTGGGCCGCAAGGTGGAGAAGCCCCAGGTGGTGTGGGCCAGCCTGATCCTGCTGATCCACCCACTCTTCGTGCTCATC
>JAPLIE010000009.1 GCA_026389265.1 Cyanobacteriota bacterium
ACGTTGCAGGAGAGGCCCTCCTGCAGGCAGAGCGCAACAGCCTCCTGCTTCTGCTGTGCCGTGAACCGGCGTCGTGACTTGGTGGCATTGGTCATTGATGGACAGTCTGGAGGTCATGGCTTGACCCTTGTTGACCTGTCCTCAAAACCGGGGGAAGCCCATAGCCTTGATCGCGACGGCGCAGCGGATCAGTTCCCTTCGATCGGAACCGCTTGTCGCAGGAAGGCAGCGTCCTCAGGAGTTACACCACTCGGCGGGACGCTGCTCCACGGTTCCCCCGGGCCGTGCATTTTATCTCTCAGTTTTGACCTGAACCAGCGGCACGGTTCCCATCCGAGGCCCCCGTGCTTGTGAGGTTGGAGGCTTAGCTGGCTCTGGAATAGGCGCGCACCAGCAGGCCATCCGCCGGCGAGGGGCTGGGAATGACCCTGAGCGTCAGGTCCTGATCCGCCTCCAGCTCCAAGGTCAGGTCTCGAGCACTCCGCTCTGCGCTGGCGTGCTCGGCAGGGGCCGAAGGGTGGCGGGATCGAGGGGCAACCAATGTCACTAAGAGTGGAGCCAAGGATGTCGGATCCCAGCCGGCACTGCGTTGCCATGGGTCCATGCAACTGCTCAGAACAACTGGTTGCTCAGAACAGGAAGGAAATAGAGAGGCTCACCAGGGCGAGCCCAGCCAGACCGGTTGCAGCAAGAATGGATAAGGAATGGATCACCGGCAGCTCCAGCACGGCCAAAACCTAGAGCAATCCTTAAGGGCTGCAATCATTCCGGCCTGTTACCGCTGCAATCCTTCATGGCAGCGGAGGTCCGGCGAGCGACAGCCATCCCTGCAGCGCGGGCCAGCCTGGCCTTGCTTGCGGTGCGGCTTGGGCTGATCCGCACCAGACAGTGGCGTTCAGCTGATCGAGGGACAGGGGTCGAGATCCAGATGGTTTCCCCAGATCGCAGCGACGTGCCGATCGACCCGCGCCAGTCGGCCTAGGACGAAGCGGAGATCAAAAGCCGAGAGTTCGCCGTCAGCGCTCCATTTCAGACAAGTGAGTCCATTACAGCAGCCTGTGCTGATCGATTTGGTGGTCAATGGCATACTTCCTGATCGCATCTGCTCCCAATCTTCTCGGTTTTGGGCGCAACGACTGGGCCCCAAATGGCTATCACCTCTACGGACACAAAGCGCCGTCATCAGTGAGCAGCCCGAAGGCTTCAGAACGCTAACGGCTGAGTTGGGAACACCGTGACGCAATCCTCGACGACGAGGCTGGTATCGGCTTAGCAGTCGACCCGAAATCGTCCCCAGGTCGCCAAGGGTTCAAAGCGGCGTGACTGGAGTGGCCAATCGAGGCGCTGACCTGCGTAGGTGAGCCCCACGCATGTGAGGCTCAGGTTGCATTGCTCAGCTCGCATTGCTCAGCTCGCTCAGCGCCACGCGATCGAGGCACCGCAGGCTTGTGGAATCCTCTGGTTCGCTTTGGTAGACACCGAGCCAGTGGTGCTGGGGCTCGATCTGAACCACTAGGGCGTCGCAAAGCAACTGGGTGCCATCGCTGCTGCGGCGTTGCTCACCGGTGAGGAGGCCATCAACGGGGAGCAGGCCTAGGTCGGAATGCTTTGACCCCTTGCTTAAGATCTGCAAGGCGAAACCGGTGGACGGTCCCGTGGCCTTGGCCTCCTGAAGGACTTCCAGGCAGGTGGAGGCATGCGGCAACTGCGCGTTCGTGGCGATCACGAAGATCAGTGGTTCGGTCGTTGCCATGGCTGCGGCGGGCTCTATTAAGCTGGAAAAGATGCTCCCCATCACTCTGATCGGCGCAGCTCGGAGCCGGCGTCTCCTGGAGATCAGCCTTAGAAGGGGGAGGCCTGTAGCGGCGCCACCGGATTCGCCCAGGTGGTTCAGGCCTGGTTGGAGAAATTCCGCTCAACCAATACAGGAACCAGCAGTGCATCTGCAGAGGAAGCAGCCACAGGATCCGAATCGTTGTCAGCACTCAGGTCATCCAGCAACGCAGGGACGATCCCGGCGTCGAAGGAGAAGCGACCGGGTCCATTGAACAGCAGGGCGAGGCTGCCACCGAGGTAGAGCAACACCAGCTCCAGCACGTAGATGTTGAAGCCGGCGGTGGAGATGTGCTGGTAGGCAGCCACCGTCATCGTGCCGCTCAGGGCAAGGGCACCGAGGGGCGTTAACAGGCCGAGAATCACCAGCCAACTGCCGATCAGTTCCGAGAAACCTGCGGCGTAGGCGAAGAACAGCGGGAAGGGCAGATGCAGGGAGGCCACGTAGGTGTTGGCGAACTGCTGGGGATCGGCGAGCTTCTCTTGGCCGTGGTGAATCATCAGAGCGCCGATGGTGAGCCTCAGCAGCAGCAGGCCGAACGACGCCA
>JAPLIE010000118.1 GCA_026389265.1 Cyanobacteriota bacterium
AACCGCGGTATCGCCGCATTCAACCAACACCGAACCCCCGGCCTGGGGGGCGAAACGACCGGTGGTCAGTCGGATCTCCCGACCATCGAAGGAGACCGACTGCGTTTGTCCTTGCACTGGGCTTTATGTCCTTTTGTTGTCGATCTCATTCTCGCATCCAGCCTTCACAGTGGATTGCGGACTCACCCAGCCGCAGGGTTGTGGGCCGCAACCGGGCCTGGCGCAGCAGGGCCATGTAGGCCGGATCACCGATCTCACGGCAGCCGAAGCGCTCCAAGTGCGGGTTACTGAGCTGCACATCAAACAGGCTGAAGCCACTGTCCCGCAGGGCTTCCACGAGACGCACCAGCATCACATTGCCGGCGTGGTCGCGATGATGCATCATCGATTCCCCGATCCAGCAGCTGCCGATCCCCAAGGCCAGAAGCCCCGCGGCCAGCTCCTCCCCTTCCCACACCTCCACGCTGTGGGCCCATCCGGCCCGATGCAGTTGGCGATAGATCCGGGCCAGTTCGCCGCTGATCCAGGTGTCGGATCGCTCGGCGCAGCCGCGCAGCACCGCATCAAAGGAGCGGTTCAGACTCAACGGAAAGCCATCCCTGCCGAGGCTGCGCCGCACGGAGCGGGGCACGCGGAAGTGTTCATCCAGGGGGATGAGCGCCCTGGACTGGCTGCGCCACAGATCGAGACTGCCATGGGTTGGGTGGGCCATGGGAAACCAGCCTTGGGCGTAAGCCTGGATCCACCACTCAACCGGCCAGTGTTCGGAGGGCTTGCGGGGATCCGCGCCAGCGGATCGGGCTAGCCCTGCCATCGTCAGCCGGGAACACGGCTTGCCGAGGCGGTCACCAGCTGGACTTCACCACACCGGGCAGTTCACCCTTATGGGCCCGCTCCCGCAGTTGGTTGCGGCAGAGGCCGAAATCGCTGTAGACACCACGGGGCTTGCCGGTGGCCCAGCAGCGGTTGCGCAGGCGCACGCGGGCGCTGTTGCGGGGCAGGGCCTGGATCTTGCGGTGGATTTCGAGCCTCTCCATCGGGTCGGCGGCAGCCTCAAAGGCGGCCTTGAGGGCCGTGCGCTTAGCGGCGAAGCGATCCACCATCTTTTGGCGCTTGACATCGCGCGCGATCATCGACTTCTTCGCCATGCGGCAGGGTGCTCGGGTCGTTGAGAAGCATTCAACATTAGCGCGTCACTCGAAAGCCTTTCCGCGCTCAGCAAGGCAGCAGTGGATGGGGCTGCCGGAGGGGGGCAATGCTTCTAGGCCGGCGTTGTTCCGGCGGCGGATTCGTTGCGGGCTGGTTTCGGGTTGGTTTCAGTGGCCGAGCAACTGCTGGATGGCCGGCAGCTGGCTGGTGTCTTTCACGATCAACACCAGGCTCAGCCCCATCAGGAGCACAAAGCCCGATTGCATGAAGGCCATCTGGAAACGCTGGGGCAGGGGCCGCCCCCGCAGGCCCTCGATCAGCAGCAGGGCGAACTGGCCGCCATCCAGCATCGGCAGCGGCAGGGCATTCAGCACCGCCAGGTTGATCGAGATCAGGGCGGCGTAGAGGAACAAGCTGGCCCCTCCCTGGTGGGCTAGGGACGCCCCCATCTCCACGATCTTCACCGGGCCCGACACCTGGCTGGCCGTTTCCCCGAAGTGGGTGATCAGGCTGCCGAAGCCCTCCAGGGTGCGGCGGGTGAGGGCCAGCAGGTCGTGATTGGCCTGGCGGATGGGCTCAAGGAGTCCGCGGGGGCGGCGGAACATCTCGCTGCCATTGGGTTGGAGCTGGGCACCCACCCGGCCGATGCCGCCGAGGTCTGCGGGGGTGAGGCTGAGGTTCAACCGTTGCTGGCCCCGTTCGGCCTGGATGGTGAGGCTGCGGCCGGAGGCGGAGCGGATCGTTTCCACCAGATCGGCCACCGCCTGCTGGCCGCCCGCCAGCGGCGCATCCCCCACCCGCACGATCCGATCGCCCGCCTTCAGGCCGGCGAGGGCGGCGGGCTGGCCGGCCTGAACGCCGGCCACCAGCACGCCCGGGGTGGTGCTGAAGCCCGCCGGGATCCCCACCACCACGCCTTGGGCCACGAGCACGGCCCAGGCCAGCAGCAGGTTGGCGATCACGCCGGCGGCAATCACCAGGGCCCGCTGGTGGAGGGGCCGGTTGCGTAGCAGGTTGGGGTCGTCGGCGGGGAAGGGGCTGTCGTCGTCGTCGTCGGGGAAGGCCACGTAGCCCCCCAGGGGGATCGCCCGCAGGGCGTACACAACGCCGCGCCGCGTGCGCTGCAGCAGGGCCGGGCCGAAGCCCACCGAGAAGCCGCTCACCCGGATTCCCTGCCAGGTGGCCGCCAAAAAGTGGCCCGCTTCATGGACCACGATCAACCCCGCCAGGATCGCCAGTGCGGTGAGAACTCCCATCAGGCCCGGATTCCAATGAGCTCATTCTGGGGTGTTGGCCGTTCGGATGCCGGCCGGCCCAATGGTTCGGTCTGGCTGAACTGCAGGCGAGTTTTGGATCGTTGCCGGTGGGTGGCGGCGGCGATCCCCAACCAGAACGGTTAGTGGGAGTGCAGCTCAGGCCGCTCCCGTCAGCCGATCGGCGCCGAAGTACGGGATCAACGAAGGCGGCAAGCGCACGCAGCCGTCGTCCTGTTGGCCGTGTTCGAGCAGGGCCGCCATGGTGCGGCCGATCGCCAGGCCGCTGCCGTTGAGGGTGTGCACCAGCCGGGTCTTCTTGCCGTCGCGGAAGCGGATGGCGGCGCGGCGGGCCTGGAAATCGGCGCAGGTGCTGCAGCTGGAGATCTCGCGGTAGGCGCCGGCGCCGGCCAGCCACACCTCCAGGTCGTAGGTGCGGGCCGCGGAGAAGCCCAGATCGCCACTGCAGAGTTCGATCCGCCGATACGGCAGCTCCAGGGCCTCCAGCACCCCTTCCGCGTCGCGGGTGAGCTGCTCGTGGGCCGCCTGCGAGTCCTCCGGGCGGGTGAACCAGTACATCTCCACCTTGTTGAACTGGTGCAGACGGATCAAGCCGCGGGTGTCGCGGCCGTAAGAGCCGGCCTCGCGGCGGAAGCAGGGGGTGTAGGCGGCGTAGCGCAGCGGCAACTGCTCCGCCGGGATCACCTCGTCGCGGTGCAGCGAGGTGAGCGGCACCTCGGCGGTGGGAGTGAGCCAGAGGTCGTCCTCGGCGCAGCGGAAGCTCTCCTCGGCGAATTTCGGCAGCTGGCCCGAGGCGGTGAGGCTGGCGGTGTTCACCAGGATCGGTGGCATCACCTCCCGATAGCCGGCGGTGTTGTGGCGATCCAGCATGAAGTTGATCAGGGCCCGCTCCAGGCGGGCGCCCTGACCCAGGAGCGTCACGAAGCGGCTCTGGGCAATGCGCACCGAGCGCTCCGTGTCCACCAGGCCGAGGCGTTCGGCGATCTGCCAGTGCTCCTGCAGGGGTGAGCCGTCGGGATGGGGGCCCTGGCGGGGGGTGCCCCAGGTCTTCACCACCACGTTGTCGGCCTCGGAGCGGCCGTCGGGGGTCTGGGCAGAGGGGAGGTTCGGCAGCTCCAGCAGCTGGTGCCGCAGGCGGCTCTCCAGGGCCTTCTCCTCCTCCTCCAGGCCCGCCACCTGCTGCTTGATGCGGTTCCCCTGCTCCCGCAGCTCGGCCACCTCCGGACCATCGGGGCGAGCACCGGCCTGGATCCGTTGCCCCACCTCCCGGCCGATGCGGTTGCCCTCGGCCTGCAGAGCGCTGCGCTGCTCCTCCAGATCCCTCTCCTGGCATGCGATCTGCTGCAGCCCGGTGAGGTCGACCTCCAAGCCCCTGCGGCTGAGTTGCCGGCGGATCAGCTCCGGGTCATCGCGCAGCAGGCGCTGGTCCAGCACGGTGGGAAGGCGGCTTGGCGGCAGCCTAGGGGTCGATAGTGTTTGTGTTGATCCAAGGCCCTCTGCAGGGCTCCATCCGGCTCCGCTCCTTGCCATCCGACAGCCACGCCGCCGAGCTTCCCTCCGGGGGCGAGGAGCCCGTGATGGACCCGGATCCCGGTCTTCGCGAGCTGGTGCGGCGCTGCCGGCACGACCACTCCGGGCAGGGCCGGCTGGTGGTGGCGGACCGGCTGGCGGCGATGGGGCTGCAGCGGGCGGCGGCCCGGCAGGTGCGGCGGGCCCTCACCGAGCTGGAGGCGCAGGGGGGGGAGCCCGCGGTGTTGGATCAGCTGAGGCGCTGGCTGGCCCGCTGGCCGGCCGATCGCGTCAGCCGGTTGGCCCTGGCGAAACGGCTGGCCGCCGCACAGGATTTCAAGGCCGCCATTCTCTGCCTTCAAGAAGGGCTGCAGCTCGCTCCCGAGGATGGGGAGCTCTGGAGCCAGCTCGCCAGGCTGCTGCTGGCGGTGGGCCGCTATGGCGATGCGATTCCCTGCCTGATCCGGCTGGCCGAACTCGAACCTGCCAATGCCGCCTGCCGCACGGAACTGGGCCACCTGTTCCGCAGGGTGGGCTACGTGGGTGACGCCATCCACTGGCATGGGGAGGCGCTGGCCGTGCAGCCCGATTCGCTGCTGTTGCATCTCAATCATCTCTTCGTGCTGCCGCTGGTGGCCGAATCGGCGCAACAGATCGCGGCCTGCCGGCAGCGCTGCGAGAAGGGCCTCCGGGCCCTGGAGCAGCAGCCGTTCCTGGGTTTCGATCGGGATATTTCGGTGATCTGCCATCTCTATTACCTCATCTATCACGACCACAACGATCGCGAACTCCTGGAGCTCTATGGCCGCCTGATCACCCAAGCCCTCGGCAATGGCCAATCGCCGGAGCAACGCTCCGGGTTGCCACGGGCCGTGCCCACGCCCGGCGATGCCCCGATTCCCCGGATCCGGATCGGTTTCCTCTCCGGTTTTTTCTCCAACCACAGCAACGCCCGGGCCTTTGATGGCCTGATCCTTCACCTGGATCGCCACCGCTTTGAGGTGGTGCTGATCCACCTGGCCACCTCCCCCCGGGATGACGTGAGCGCCAGGCTGGAGGCCTGCTGCCAGGAGGTGGTGGTGCTTCCCGCTCCCCTCGATGCCGCCAGCGCCAGGCTGACGGAGCTACGGCTCGATCTGCTCTTCTACACCGATCTGGGCATGCATCCCTTCGCCACGATGCTGGCCACCCGGCGATCGGCCCCGGTGCAGGCCACGGGCTGGGGGGTTCCCCAGACCTCGGGCCTGCCGGGCATCGATTACTACGTTTCCGGCGATCTGGTGGAGCCTCCCGAGGCCCAGGAGCACTACAGCGAAACCCTGGTGCGGCTGCCGGGCCTGCCCTGTTGCTACCGCTCCGAGGCCATCGAGCCGCTCGAACGGGACCGAACCTATTACTTCCTGCCACCCGACAGACCGCTGTGGGGCTGCCTGCATCGCCTGGAGAAACTCCATCCCGATTTCGATCTGGCTCTTGAGGCGATCGCCAGGGCGGTTCCCGATTCGCTGTTCGTGTTCGTGGAAGAGGAGGTGCCCTCGCTCACCAGCCTCTACCTCGATCGTCTGGCCCGCTCCGCCCCCACCGCCCGGGAGCAGGTGGTGATGCTGGGCCGGATGGATTGGCCCGATTTCCTGGCCCTGGCGGGCTGCCTCGATGTGCTGCTCGATCCCTTCCATTTCGGCAGCGGCATCACCCTCTACGAAACGATCCACACCGGCACCCCGGTGGTGACCTTGGAGGGCCGCTTCCTGCGTTCCCGCTTCGTGGCGGCCGCCTATCGGCTGATGGAGGTGAAGGATCCACCGGTGGCGGCCACCCCCGCGGAGTATGTGGAGCGTGCTGTTGCCCTGATGCAGGAGCCGCAGCGGCGGGAGCTCCTGCGTGAGGAGATCGCCGCCAAGGCAAAAGACAACCTCTACGACCGACTCGACTATGTGCGCGGCTTCGAGGATTTTGCCCTCAAGGCCGTGGCCCAAGCCAGGCGCGGCGAGGTCAGGAGCGGCTGAGGATCAGCTGCTCCCAGCCCGCCTGCGCTGCAGCCCTGGGCGCGCTGATGCTTCAGAGCACCTGAATCACTTCGCTCACCTCGGGGATGGCCTCGCGCAGCTTGCGCTCGATGCCCATCTTGAGCGTCATGGTGCTGCTGGGGCAGGAGCCGCAGGCTCCCTGCAGCCGCACCTTCACCACTGGTCCGTCGATCTCCACGATCTCCACGTTGCCGCCATCGGCCATCAGATAGGGGCGCAGCTCATCGAGCACCCGCTCGACGTTGGGAATGGTGAGGGCGCGGGGATCGGCCGTCGCGGCATCGGGGGCGGTTGAGGCGGCAGCTGATGCGGCAGCTGTTGCAGTGGGTGCCGTGTCGGTGGCGGTTTCGGTGGTCATGGCAGGTCGACATACTGAAGGTGAGTTTAGGTAGTCCCACCAAGACATGGGCCAGGTCCCGGCCTCTGGTTCCTGGCCCGGCCGGATCGGCATTGGGTCGGGCCCACTGGATCGGCATTGGGTCGGGCCCACTGAATCGGCATCTGGCCGGGACCACCAGTTCGGGCAGGGAGGCTCCTCTCCCTAGGATCGCTGGGTCCGCCTGTCGCCACCGCCCAGCCCCGCATGACCGACGTCCCCGCAGCGCGGATCCGCAATTTCTGCATCATTGCCCATATCGATCACGGCAAATCGACCCTGGCCGATCGGTTACTGCAGGAAACCGGCACCGTCGCCGCCCGCGACATGCAGGCGCAATTTCTCGACAACATGGAGCTCGAGCGAGAGCGCGGCATCACGATCAAGCTGCAGGCGGCGCGGATGGAATACAAGGCCGCCGATGGCCTCACCTACATCCTCAACCTGATCGATACCCCCGGCCATGTGGATTTCTCCTATGAAGTGAGCCGCTCCCTGCAGGCTTGCGAGGGGGCCCTGCTGGTGGTGGATGCCAGCCAGGGCGTGGAGGCCCAGACCCTGGCCAATGTGTATTTGGCCCTGGCCAATGATCTCGAGATCATCCCGGTGCTGAATAAAATTGATCTGCCGGGTGCTGATCCTGCTCGCATCAGTGAGGAGATCGAGGCGATCATCGGGCTGGATACCAGCAACGCCATTGCCTGCTCCGCCAAGACTGGTCTAGGGGTACCTGAGATTCTCCAGGCCGTGGTCGATCGGGTGCCGCCGCCACCCGACAAGCTGGATGAACCCTTGCGGGCGCTCATTTTTGACTCCTATTACGACGCTTACCGCGGCGTAATCGTGTATTTCCGCGTCATCAGCGGCGCCATCGCCCGCCGCGACAAGGTGCTGCTGATGGCCAGCGGCAAGACCTACGAACTCGATGAGGTGGGGGTGATGGCCCCGGACCAGCGGCAGGTGGAGAGCCTTCATGCCGGTGAGGTGGGCTATCTGGCCGCCTCGATCAAGGCGGTGGCCGATGCCCGGGTGGGCGACACCATCACCCTGCTGGCCAACCCCGCATCCGCCCCTCTGCCGGGTTACACCGAGGCTAAGCCGATGGTGTTCTGCGGCCTCTTCCCCACCGACGCCGACCAGTACCCCGACCTGCGCGAAGCCCTCGACAAGCTGAAGCTCTCCGACGCCGCCCTGCAGTACGAGCCGGAAACCAGCAGCGCCATGGGCTTCGGTTTTCGTTGTGGCTTCCTCGGGCTGCTGCACATGGAGATCGTGCAGGAACGCCTGGAGCGCGAGTACGACCTCGACCTGATCGTGACCGCCCCCTCGGTGATCTACAAGGTGAACATGATCGATGGCAGCGAGATGCTGGTGGACAACCCGGCCACCTTGCCCGATCCCCAGAAACGCGAATCGATCGAGGAGCCCTATGTGAAGCTCGAGATCTACACCCCAAACATCTACAATGGTGCCCTGATGGAGCTCTGCCAGGAGCGGCGCGGTGAATTCATCGATATGAAATACATCACCACCGATCGGGTGACCCTGCACTATGAGATGCCCCTCGCCGAGGTGGTCACCGATTTCTTCGATCAGATGAAAAGCCGCACCAAGGGCTATGCCTCCATGGAGTACAGCCTGATCGGCTATCGCAAGAATGAACTGGTGCGGCTCGATGTGCTGATCAATGCTGAGAAGGCCGATCCCCTCACCACGATCGTGCACCGCGACAAGGCCTACAACGTGGGTAAGGGCCTGGTGGAAAAACTCAAGGAACTCATCCCCCGCCAGCAGTTCAAGATCCCGATTCAGGCCTCGATCGGCAGCCGCGTGATCGCCTCCGAGAGCATCAGCGCCATTCGCAAGGATGTGCTCGCCAAGTGCTACGGCGGCGATATCAGCCGCAAGAAGAAGCTGCTACAGAAGCAGGCCAAGGGCAAGAAGCGCATGAAGGCGATGGGCAAGGTGGAGGTGCCCCAGGAGGCCTTCATGGCGGTGCTGAAGCTGAATCAGTAGGCCTCAGGCTCAACCCTTAAAATAGGCTCAACCCTTAAAATTTGGCCAGATCCATCACCACCGGCAGACCCGCTCGCGGCTCCTGAAGCTTGCGCAACAGTCGCTGATCCGCCGTAATCAGGGTGGCCTGTTCCTGTTCGGCCAGGGCCACATAGAGGCAGTCGTAGGCCGGGTGGTCCAGTTCGTGGCACCAGTGAGCGGCCCGAGCCAGAAGCGCCGATGAGGGGAACAGGCGACTGAAGGGTTCCGAGCCACGGTTCGCGAGCATCTGGAATTGTTCGCTGGTGATCGCCCCCAGTCGCCGACACTTCCAGGCCGCGTTCAGCAGCTCCACGAGCACCAGGTCGGGGGCCAGCAGCAGCGTGCCGGGTCCGGCCTCCAGCAGCCGGGAGGCTTGTTCCGCGTTGGGCACCGCCGCAAACCAGGCAAAGGCCACCGAGGCGTCCACCACCCAGGCGCGCACTTCAGCGGCCATCGCGGTCTTCGCGGATGAGGGCTGCCACATCCAAACTGCGCCCTGCGGCCGGTGTGGTGGCGCGCAGCCGCGCAAGCTCGTCGCGCAGGGAGCCGTCCGTGCGCACCGCATCGGTGAGCAGATCGCGCAGGCTCTGCTCCAGGGAGAGGCCTCGGGCCCTGGCACGGGCCCTGAGTGCGCTCACCACGTGGTCATCCAGCTGCCGGATGAGGACCTGAGCCATGGGGTTGAAGCCTGATAGCCCTCATGATAGCGCCCTGGACTGGCCCGGTGCTGCGGCGCCTCCGCTTGGCCGCGTCTCCACCTGGCCGCGCCTCCACCTGTCCGCCGGCGGGAACCCTCGGCTATTGCTCACAACCCACTGCCATGGGAGCCGTTGTTCCCCGGAAACCTCCAATCCCGCCTTCTCCGGAAGGCGGCTTCGTGCTGCCCCTGGCCCTGGGGGTCTCGATGCTTCTGATGCTCAGCAGCCTTTCACTCCAGACCGTGGCCCTGCAGGGCCGTCTCGATCAGGTGAGCCAGGCGGGTCGGGGCCGCGATGAGGATGCCCTTATGGCTGCCGCCCAGCGGCTGGTGGGTGAGCTCAATCGCCGTCACGCCTGTCTCCTGTCGTTGCCCCTCAGCCGTTGGCCCCAGGAGGGCCAAAGCTGCGCCAGCCTCCCTCAGCAGGAGGCCATGGTTGGGGGGGCTGGATCCTTCGGCGGGCGCCTGCTCGCCTGGTCCCCGGGGGCTACGGAAGCTGAGGCCCTGATTGAGGCCGCGCCCGCGGTTCAGGGCGGGATCGCCCGGCGGGCTGTTTTCAAGGTGGTTCTCCATTCCGATCCGCTCCGGGCCCAGTCCCCTCGACTGCTGGGCCTGAGGGGGGTGGCGCCATGAGCCTGGTGGAGCTGATGTTGGCTTCAGGGTTGCTGCTCGGCTCCAGCGCGGCCTCGCTGGGCGTGTGGAACCGGGTGTCCACCACCTTGCTGGAGCAGCGGGTGGAGCTGGAGCAACTCCAGAGCCTGGAGGTGGAGGTGCAGGCGCTGGAGGCCCGGCTACGGGATCCGCGCCAAGATCCCCTCGGGCAGCATCGTTCCTGTGAGGAGCAGCTGCAGCGTCTCGTGGCACGGCTGGAGAACCAGCCCCCCCGGAGCGGTGTGGTGCGGACTCTGGAGATACCGGCGGGGGGGGAAGTGCTGCTGATCCACCTTCAGGCCGGTGATCAGGAGCGGCGGCGGCTCTACAGCCCCGCGGCCTTCGGAGGCTGCGGCGGCGATCCAGCGGGGCTTCCGGCTCAGGCTCCAGGCCAGGCTGAGGCTCCAACCCAGGCCGAGTCTCCAGCCCAGGCGTTGGCGGAGGGAGGCGGCAATGGCGCGCTCTGAAGCCTTCACCCTGATGGAACTGCTCCTGGCGGTGGCGATCCTGGCTCTGATGGGGCTGATTGCCCTGGGGTCCGGAGCGGAGATTCTGGCCAGGCTCGAGGTGGAGGCCGCCACGCGCAGGGTTCTGGTGGGGCTGGAGCGGGGCCGGATCGCCGCGGAACGCCAGGGGCGCCCCTGCGCCCTCAGCCTGGATGCCGCTGGATGGGGGCCACCTCGAGCTGGCGATCTGCCCGCCTGCGAGGGCGTGCCCCTGGCCCTAGGGGAGGGACTGAGGTCTGAGCAGGGGCTCCGCTTGGAGCACAACCTGCCGCCAGCCGTGCGCTTCAGCAGCAATGGCCTGGTGCTCGATGCCGGAACGGTGTTGGTGGCCCACCGGGCTACGGCTCTCAACCGCTGCGTGGTGGTCTCCCTGCCTCTGGGGGTGACCCGCGTTGGGCTGCATGGGGACGGCATCTGCCGTCCGGATCCGAACCTCTGACGATGGCGGTTGTCTTCCGGGCCAGTTCTGTGGAGTCCCGATCCGGCGGTGGGGCGTGCAGGCCTGTTCGGGCCTTCACTCTGGTGGAGATGTTGCTGGCCCTGGGGATGGGGCTCGCGCTGAGCGCCATGCTCGTGCAACTGCTCGTGGCCGAGAGCCGTCTGGGGGCCGTGCTGGTGCGTCAGTGGCGCGAGCGGACTCTGCAGCGCCGCACCCTGGATCTGGTGCGGGACGATCTGAGGCGGGCCGTGGCGATCCGGGTGGGATCCGCCGGCAGCTCCCCTTGCCCCCTTTCCGGTCGCGAGCCCGTGCTTCAGATCAGCACGGCTGAGGGACCGATCACCTACTCGCTGGGGCTGCCCCCCAGTCCGATCTGGAGGGGCCGGGTGCTGATGCGCTGCGGTCCCGCCTTTGGACTCGATGGGGAGCCCAGCCGGGGGGCGAGCCAGAATCGTGTGGTGATCGATGCCCTGGTGCCGGCTGGATTCAGGGTGGAGGTCCAGGCCCCCGGCGAGGTCCGCCTAGGGATGGAGCAGGAGTTGCCCCTGCTTCAGGGGGGCGTGCAGCGGCTGGCCAGCGGTGTTGTGGTGGCGGCTGCGACGCAGGAGCCCTGAATCAGGGCAGGTTGGCCTTGAAGGAGGCATAAATCCCTACTAGAGTTGATGCAGGATGCGTTGGAGTATACATGATGTATGGCCCAGGCCGCATCAAGGTCCCTGGGGCCCGCTCCTCCTCGGGGGCTGGCTCCTCCAACGAGGGGCTTGTGCTTCAGGCTGTGCTGGTCCTGGCCCTGGTGTCCACGATCGGCGTTTTGATCTTTGCGGCCCGGGTCACCGGATCAAGGCAATCTTCAGCCTCGGCGTCCACGCGTCAGGCGGCGCGTCAGGCGGCTGAGTACGGTTACGCCGAAATCATGGCCGAGATGAATCGGGAGGCTAAATCTTATCTTTGGGTCCTCGATTCTAGAAATTGGAACAACGTCTCTGCTCAGGATCTCAAAACTTGTGGTGTAGCTTCCAGCGCCGACCCTAGTTCGGATCCAATCCCCGCTTTAACGTCCAACCAGACCCTATCCCGTTCTCCCGAGCTTTCCTACAGGATCAAGAGCTACGAGGCACCCACTTTTTCCGCCAATCCCACTCCACTTCCTCCCTCCTATCTTCCAGCAGTATGCAAAAATAAATTCGCCAACCTGATTGGTGGTTCAGGAGTACTAACCATTGAAGGCACCTTTAATCGGGGTTCTGGTGATACCAGCACTTACACCTTGAAGCGCACCGTATCGGTGAATCGAGCCGCACCGATTTTTAATAACCCGATCACGGCTCAGCCCCCAAACCGCAGCGTTGATGCGGCTGATAGCCGTTTTCCGATTTATCCGGATGCTGGAGACAGCACTCAGGTTGCCTACCCTGGAAAACCTATTGGAAGTTATATACCGATTACATGCACAACAGGTGCTTCCGCAGGCGTGATCAAGTGCACGGATGATTCCACAGGTTTGTTCCAGGATTTTAACAGCGAAGATGGAACTACTAAGTTTGATTTTCCCTATACCACAAGTGCTGACGATGTCTGGCCTGCCGCCTGTAAGAAGATCGGAAATCCACCCAATGAGGTGGTTCGTTGCTTTGTCGAGTCGATGACTGTGGCAACCAACATGTATGTAACAACAAACAGGCCCTCGGATAATAAGCCGATCCCGGTCGAGTTTTTTCTTACAGGCGAAATGATCATCAACAGGGACTCAAAGCTCTCTGGCTTCGGTTGCCCGACCACAAGCTGGTCGGCCGCTGTAGGTTGCGCACGGCCAAGGTTGCCCAAAAACATAGATCCTCTATCATGGTCAAGGTTCCGAATCTTTGGTGTCAGCTCCGGTACGAGTTGCCCAAATCAGACGATCACCATCGATTCCTATAACAACAGCGCCCCAACGCCCGCCACCGTGGAGCCAAACTTGCAAAATGCCTTCCTGTGGCTCAGTAAAGGAGCGTTGAAATATCAAAGTTCTACAGTTATCACTTCCATCCCTGCCTTGGTGGGCTCCATCTGCCGGTTTCAAAGCTCCGTGGCTGCTCCTGCGTATTTATCCACTCTGTCGAACAGCCGTTTCTTTGAAGGCCTCGGAGGAGCCTACGGTTTTCGCGGCGTGTTCGGCGGTGCTGCACCGATTCGCTTTTTCTATCGCGGATTCGGATTTAGTGAACAACCCTCCTCCTGACATGGCCCGATCCATCTTCTGCCATGATCCCAACGCCGCCAGGCGGGACAGGCGCGGATTTTCCCTTTTGGAGGTATTGGTAGCAGCTTCGATCGCTGCAGGCGTTGTTAGTGTGCTTGCGTCTGCAACGAAGCGACAAATGACTCTCGGGGAACAGACCAATCGTTTGACCGCGGTGGAGGCAGTGGTGTCTCGCGATCTTGATTGGTTCAGCAACTATGCGAGGCTCTGGAAACTGAAAACAGGCAGCTATTCTCTCAACACGGATATAACGATGACATCAACTCCATACACCGTTGGAGGAGCGGCTAACTACGAACCATCCCCAGCTGATTGCAACTCTGGACTGGCGGAAGCCCTGTTGGCCGACGGGAGAAGAATGTATCTATATTCGGCAACCAAGAAGACGACCCTAATAACTTATATTCCACCCTACGAAATCAAGATCAGCGATAACACAAGAATACCGGTAGCCAGTGGCGCTGGCGATGTAACCGTTGTTCGTAGAGTCGATCCTGTGGGAAATAAGATTAGGGTTTTTTACAGTCTTGATGGACCCAATGCCGATGGTCTGAACTTCAGTCGTGAGGCCTCTCTGCTCGTTGAGGCCACTGCTTGGTGTGATCGGCTCTCCTAAGGATGTCATGAGAGGAATTTCGCGCCAGGCATTCACGTTGCTGGAATTGATGGTCACCATCGCCGTGATCATGATCGTTTCATCCCTGGTGATTCGTGGCACCTACACCTACCTTCAGGAGCAGCATCTTCGTCAGGCCGCCAACGAGTTGGTCAGCTATCTCCTCACCGCCAGGGGGAGGGCCATGCGGGATGCGAATGATTCCGATAAGGCCTGCGAGGTGCAGTTGGATGCCGCCACGAGCACCGTGGGGGCGACCGCTGCAGCCGCGAATATCTGCAACGACCCGCCTGTCTTACCGGCGCTTAATCTATTGGCGGCCAGCGGTGCTGCTGCGCTCACCATTACTGCCAGTACTGGAAATTCGCCCTATACCATCACCTTCACCCGGTCGGGAACTGTTGCGGCTTCAAATCTCTCCTCCAGCACTGCAATCACACTTCCTCGTATTTTTTATCTTTCCAACAGTTCTGCTACCCAAATGCAGCGATGTGTGATGGTTGACCTCAACTCCCTGCGAATCGGCTGGCGCAACTCGTCAGCCACCCCACTCTGTACTTATAATGCCTACTGATGCTTGCTGGAATCGGGGCGTGATCAAGGCTTTGACCGCCACGCTGCGATCAGCTGGCACCAACTCTGCGGCGCAGCATGGATTCACGTTGGTCGAACTGTTGGTGGGTGTCGCCCTAGGCTCGATTTTGATGTCGGGTCTGGGTGCTTTGATGATGCTATCGGAGGTGAGGGTTTCAGCAAATATTCAACGTAATCTTGATGTTAAAGACTCCATAAATAGGGCGACTGATCTCATGCGGCGAGAGGCAACCTTATCGAGTGTTATTGAAGCAGGAAGTCCTTTCCTCCCGGTCGGGGGCACAGCGCTTGATGACTGCGAGGGCGCCACGCCAATACGTTTTACTCAGCGCAGTAATGTCAATCATATTTGCTATAAAGCTGTTGCTGCAACCGATCTGCCTGCTGTTTACCAACCTATTTATAAAGGGCCCTGTGTGCTTGTTCGCCTAGGCCCTCCCTATAAGCCCAATGGTGACCTTGACGGTTCTGCTGCGTCAAGTTCTGCTGTGTCAAATGTTCAGGTCTTGATTGATGGACTTGCAAAACCTAGATCATCTTGCGGCTCCCCATCGGGCGCATTCCGTGTGAGCCTTGGATCGCGCTTGGTCACGAGCCCAACAACCGAACCAATCAGACGCAACGCTGACATCACGATTACGATGGCTTCCCCCCCCGTGAGCTACGGGTTCAGTGTGCGGTCGGCCAGCAATCCCGCCTATGATGGCAACGCATTGTACGACAAATGCACAACGCTTTCCGAGTTAGGTTGTGCCGCACAAGAAGATTTCGTGACCTATCATTACAAGCCCTTTATGAATTCGACGACGGAGTCAATCGATAACACGAAGCCTTCCAAGGAAAATCTATTTTACTTCAAATATCCTTTTATTGAGTATGTACTAAGTGGAGATTCCGGCACCGGATTCTGCAGTTACAAGCAATGTTACGTGAGCCGCAACGGTGCTGCTGTGAAAATGAAAAATGTTGATGGCTTGATCTTCGCTGACAAGGAGATTCGTGTTTTTGATACACCTTGAACAGGCCGCCGATGGGCAGCGGCCAGCACCAAGCGACCTGCCCGAAGATCCGGAAGCCAGGATAGCCGAGGCCCGCTCGGCAGCCGAATCCGGGGATCGGGCCTTGGCGGAACGCTTGTATCGCGAGCTGGTGGAGGCCGGTGTGAACGATGTGCGCCCCCTCTGCAATCTGGGCGTACTGGCCTTGCTGGAGCAGCGCTCCGAAGCGGCCTTGGGTTGGTTGGAGCAGGCCGTGGCGCTGGATCCCGATCACGCCCGATCCCATCTCAATCTGGGTATGGCCCTACAGCTCGAGCAGCGCACCGCCGAGGCGATCACGGTGCTGCAGCGGGCCGTGGGCCTTGACCCCCAGCTGGCGGAGGCTTGGAACAACCTGGGCTACGTGCTGGCGCAGGACGACCAGCCGGAAGCAGCGATGGCGGCCTATCAGCGCGCCCTCGATCTGCAACCCGGCTATGCCATGGCGGCCCAGAACCTGAGCGTGCTGCTGGCCAACCATGGCAATCCCCAGGAGGGGGAGCAGTTGTTACGGCAGTTGCCGCTGGAGCTTGCCCAGGAGAGCTTGGTTCTGTTTCATCTTGGCGAGATGCTTCGCCTGCAGGGGAAGCTGGAGGAGGCCCAGGCGGCCTACGGCGAATGCCTGCAGCGGGCTCCGGAGGATGCGGAGTTGCGGATGGGGGTGGGGCTTGCCCTGCTGGGCGCCGGTCAGGCCGATCATTCCCTCACGGTGCTGCTGCCGCTGTTGGCGATGCGCCCTGATGATTCACCGGGCCTGGTGGCCGTGGGCTGGTGCCTGCAGGAGATAGGGGAGGTCGCTCAGGCGATCGATCTCTATCAGCGCGCCATCGCGCTCGATCCAGCCAACATCCGGGCCCGCAACTTGCTGGGCATCTGCTACCGCGGCCAGGGGGTTCATGGTGAGGCCATCCGCCAATTCCGCGCCGCCTTAGAGACAGAGCCGAAGGATTCGGAAATCCGCGCCAACATGGCGGATTCACTATGCAATCAGGGTTTTCTCGATGCTGCGATGGCTGAGGTCAACCGCTTGCTGGAGGATGACCCCGATTGCAGCCATGCCCTGGCGATTCAGCTGTTCAACTGCTCGATCGGCTCGGAGCGGCTGGCTCCCCTGGCCCTGGAGCTCAGCCAGCATTTCTGGAGGTTGGTGCGTGGCCGGTCCCATGTGCTGGTTCAATCCTCGGCGGCGGCCGGCGCCCTCCCGGCCAAGCCGACCTTCGCTTCCTCGGTGCCGCTTCGCGAGGGGTGGCGGCCATCCCCTGGGCTGCCGGAGCTGCACCGCGATCAGCGGCTGAGGATCGGTTTTCTCTCGGCGGAGATCGGCAATCATGTTGTGGCTTCGTTTCTGCTCTCGTTCCTTGAACACTACGATCGAGGGCGCTTTGCGGTGGAATTGTTCGCTGCTTCGCGACGCTTCGATGCCACGGCTTCGGAGCTGGCCCAGCTCGCCGATCGGCATTGGTTGCTCGACGGCATGGAGATCGGCCGTGCCCGCGATCTGATCCGCAGCCGCCAGCTCGACATCGTGGTGGAAACCTCTGGCTTCACCGCCGATTCCGCGATCGAGCTGCTGGCGGAACGCTGCGCCCCGGTTCAGTGCCATTACATCGGCTACCACGCCACCACGGGACTGGACACGATCGATTGGTTCATCGGTGATGGCGAAACCGTTCCGGAGGAGTTTGCGCCTCAGTTTGTGGAGGGGCTCTGGCGCCTGCCGCGCCCCTGGCTGGCGCGCCAGCCCGACGCCACCCTGCCGCCTGCCTGCAGCGAGAGCATCGATCCGGTGGCTGTGCTGGGCTCCTTCAATCAGCTGGCCAAGGTGAGGGAGGAAACCTTGCGGTACTGGGCCGCTGCTCTGCAGGCCGTGCCCTCCAGCCGGCTGCTGCTGAAGGATCGCTCCGTGGCGGATGAAGAAACCCGCGAGCGCATCGTTCTCACCCTGATCGGCCATGGCGTGGCCCCTGAGCGGATCAGCTTTCTGGGCTATGTGGGCGGCTGGGAGGATCACATGGCCACCTACAACCGGCTGGATGTGGCCCTGGATACCACCCCATGGTGCAGTGCCACCACGGGCTTCGATGCCCTGGCCATGGGGGTGCCGCTGGTGGCGATCCGGGGGGGCTGCACGGCGGCCCGCATGAGTGCCTCGATCCTCAAGGGCCTGGGCAGGCCCGAGTGGATCGCCGAAACGCCCGAACAGTTCGCCGCGATCGTGGCTGGGCTCTGCGCCGATCTTCCGGCCCTGCGGGCTTCCAAGCCGGAGCTGCGCCAGCGGGTGCTCTCCAGCCCACTCTTCGATGGGTTGGATCTCACCCGCCAACTGGAGCAGGCCTTCCTCGCTATGAGCAAAGCCCCTGGTTCCGCCGTGTGATGCCTGTTGCATAAAACTGATGCATAAAAAAAAACCCCCGGCATAGGCCGGAGGGAGTGAAGAAACGATCTTCGGAGTAATCCTCAGAACAATCAGGAAATCAGCTGAAGGTGCAGGACAAAACGCCGGCACTGGTCACGTTGATGATAGCCTTGGTCGACCCTGTTGCGGGGTTCGTTACGTTGAGGCAGTTCAGGCCAGCTACGGTGCCGGACCAGCTTTTGGAGAAGGATGCGGTGGCGCCGGTAGCACAGCCTGCGGGAGCGGTGCCTATGCCACCGGAGGTGAGATAGACAGAGCATTCCTTGCCCAAGCCCACGATTTCACCGAGTGCAGCGCCGGCGGCGCCAGCCGAGCGGGTGCCGAGGAAGGCGGGCAGGGCCACGGCGGCCAGCAAGCCGAGGATGGCCACCACGACCAACAGTTCGATCAGGGTGAAGCCCTTGGCCGCACCTTTGCGCTGGCGCAGTTTGCGGAGCAGTTCGAGTTGGAGATTGGTGCGCATGGATCGTGAAACAGATCTACCCCCTTCACGATAGGCGCCAGATCCGGTGTCGTGTTTCCATCGGAGTTGGCCTGTAGGTGAAACAGTAGCCGCTGAGATCCCCTGCGGAGACTGGGTAGTTGCTGCCTTCTGCGCAGCCGCTTCGGCTTTATTCACTCCTGCCTGGGACATCATTCACTCCTGCTTAGGACATCGCTCACGGTTTTCATCAGTGGAATGAATCAGATGTTCAGCGAGCTCTCAGGCTTTTCTCACTCGCTGTGCTTGGCCGGGGCTGGCCTTAGGGGGAGCATTCGTCCTGGCTGGGGCAGCTAGCCTGCAACAAATCCCCTTGGCGCTTGTTCGTTTCACTGCTGGCCCGCCCCCGTGGCTCCCTGCGGCAGTGGTTGCTGGGAGCCAGTGTGATCGCGGTGTTGGCGGGTTATGGGGTGCTGCTGATGGCCTACGGATGGCTCGCGGACCTCGACCGCCGGGAGGCCCACCGGCAGATGGCCAGCCAGTTGCTGGCTCTGGTGCAACAGCAGGGAGCCCTGCCCGCCGAGCTCTCCCTCAGCGGGGTGGACGCCTGGATCGTCGAGGGCAGCGGTGCTATCCGGCCCCTGGTCCGCGCCCTGGATCGCAGCCCTGTCCTGCTGCCCCCCCCGGCTCTGGTGCGGCGCCAGCAGCGGGGCGTCCCGTTGGCTGGCCCCTGGAACTACGGGGAGCAAAGCTATCTCTCGAGCGCCACGCCCTTGGGCTCCAAGCCTCCGGGCGGGCGGGTTCTCTATGTCTTGCAGGATGTGACCCTCGACATCCGCAGGCAGCAGCGCAACTCCCTGCTGCTGCTGATTTTCGCGGGGGTGTCCACCCTGGTGAGCTCCGCTCTGCTGCGGCCGGTGCTGGACGCCGGACTCCGGCCCCTGGAGGACCTCAGCGACCGGATGGAGCAGATCGAAACCGAAACCCTTGGGCGCAAGCGCCTGCCCCTGGCTCCCCAGCCCCGCGAACTGCAGCGGATCGCCGCCACCTTCAACGATCTGCTCGATCGCCTGGCGGTGTCCTGGGAGCGGCAGCGGGCTTTCGTGAACGCTGTGAGCCACGAATTGCGCACGCCGATCACCCTGGTGGCCGGCTATGCGGCCCGCCTGCAGCGTCGCGGCATCAACCTCAGCGCCGCGGAGCGGGAACAGCTCCATCTGATCGAGGAGGAAGCGGCCCGGATGGGCCGCATGGTGACCGATCTGCTCGATATCGCCCGCAGCGACGCCGGCCAGCTCACCCTGCGGCGTCAGCGTTTCGATGTGGCCTCTGCCTGCCTGCAGGTGGTCGACCGCCTGAGGCCCGTGGCCGCCGGCCGGCTGCGTCTGGCCCCGGAAGCGGCGGAGCGTGAGCAAGCAACTCACGCGGTGGGGGATCCCGAGCGCTTCGAGCAGTGTCTGCTCAACCTGGTGGAAAATGCCCTCAAGTACAGCCCCCCCACCGGCCTGGTGCAGTTGGCCTGGGAGTGCTGCGGCGATGCGGTGCTGGTGCATGTGCTCGACCAGGGGCCCGGTGTGCCGGAGGAGGACCGGGCCCGCTTGCTGGAGCGCTTTCAGCGGGGGCAAGGCACCGGTGACGTGCCCGGCAGCGGCATCGGCCTGGCGGTGGTGGACACCTTGATGCAGGCGATGGGCGGACGGGTGGACATCGGCGATGCCCCCGGGGGAGGGGCCGATTTCCGGTTGCTGTTGCCGATGGCCCCTGAGCCGGAGCTCAAGGAGCCTGCTCGATCAGCTCCGCGAGCAGTGCCGGGAGCCCCGTCTTGATCACGTAGCCATCCGCGCCGGCTGCCGTGATCTCCTGCTCATCCTCCGGATCCCAGTGGCCGCTCATCAGCACCACCTTGGTGGCCAGGCCCTGTTGGCGCAGCCGACGCAGGCAGGTGATGCCATCCATCTCCGGCAGGCCCACATCCAGCAACACCAGATCAACGCTGTTGTTGCGGATGCCTTCGATGGCCTCCTCGGCAGAGCTGAAGCAGATCACCAGGGCGCCGAGATCCTCCAGTTCCAGCCGCAGCAGGGTGCGGATCCGCACATCGTCATCCACGATGGCCACGGAGCGGGGCGCACCGGAACTGGCGTTGGTGTCAGCCACGCAGATCACCCTCTCGCAGCATGAAGCCCACGCCGCGCACCGTCTGGATCAGGGTGGGTCGACCGGCGGGTTCGAGTTTGCGGCGCAGGTAGCGCACGTAGACATCGAGGAGATTGTCGTCGCCGAAGTGGTTCTCCCCCCACACGGCCCGCAGGATGGATTGGCGCTCGAGAACCCGGTTGGGCGATTCCATCAGGTGGCGGAGCAGCTCAAACTCCCGCACCGACAAGGTGATGGCTTCCCCGGCACGACTCACCTCCCGGGTGGCGGTGTCGAGGATCAGATCGGCGTAGATCAGGCGTTCGCCGATGTCCTCCTCCTGGCCGTAGGAGCTGCGGCGCAGGTGGGCCCGCAGCCGGGCCAGCAGCTCCTCCACGGAGAAGGGCTTGAGGATGAAGTCGTCGGCGCCTGAATCGAGGGCTTCTACTCGCTCCTGCACTCCATCCTGGCCGGTGAGCATCACGATCGGCGTGGTGATGCCGCTGGCCCGGATCCGGCGGCACACCTCCAGACCGCTGAAATCCGGCAAGAGCCAGTCGAGCAGAATCAGATCGCCGGGGTGCTCGCGCAGGGTGATCAGGGCACTCTGGCCATCGGCGGCCTCCCGCACCGCGTAACCCTCCACCTCCAGCTCACCACAGAGGAACTGACGCAGCCGGGGATCGTCGTCGACGATCACCACCTCAAGTTGGCCGCTCCGCGGCTGGTTGGGGCTCGGATCCTTGTCCACCGATGGGGTCACACGCGCTCGGGCGGTTCCCCCCGGTGCGGGAGGAGTCGGCCGCTCCAGATTACGAAACCGAAAACATGCAGACTGCCACTCCCTGCCCTGCACCCGGTGCTGCGTTCCCTCCGGCTTCCTGCCGGTGCCACCCTCTCGGCGCGGATGGCCCGATGGGGCGTGGCCATCGTGCTCGCCTATGGCCTGGTGGCCCTGCTCACGCCGCTGCTGATTCACCTGGGTGTGCTCGCCGATCCCAATGACGGCCTGGCCAATCCGATCTACGCCCCGCCCTCCCTGGCCCACTGGTGTGGCACGGATCGGCTGGGGCGGGATGTGTGCGTGCGCACCCTGGCCGGCAGCGGCGTGGCCCTGCAGGTGGTGGCGATCGCCCTGGTGCTGGCCCTGCTGATCGGGGTTCCCCTCGGCATGCTGAGCGGCTACCTCGGCGGCTGGGTGGACCGGGTGCTGGTGCTGCTGATGGACACGCTGTACACGCTGCCGGTGCTGCTGCTTTCGGTGGTGCTCGCCTTCCTGTTGGGGCGGGGGCTGCCGAATGCGGCGGCCGCCTTGTGCGTGGTGTATGTGCCCCAGTACTTCCGCGTGGTGCGCAACCAGAGCGCCCAGGTGAAGGCCGAACTGTTCGTGGAGGCGGCCCGCTCGCTCGGGGCCGGTCCGCTCTGGATCCTGCGCCGCTACCTGCTGCGCAATGTGATCACCTCGGTGCCGGTGCTGCTCACCCTCAATGCCGCCGATGCGGTGCTTGTGCTGGGGGGCCTGGGGTTTCTGGGTCTGGGTTTGCCGGAAACGATCCCTGAATGGGGCGGCGATCTGCAGCAGGCGCTCACGGCGGTGCCCACGGGCATCTGGTGGACGGCCCTCTATCCGGGACTGGCGATGTTCGTGCTGGTGCTGGGGCTCTCGTTTTTGGGGGAGGGGCTGGAGCAGTGGTTGAGCGGTCAGGCCCAGCGGAGTTCATGAGGCATCCGCGGACGGAGGGAAGCGCCGGTTGATCAGGCCAAGCCTGCGCTGGAGCGGCGGACTGTCGAATCCCAGGCTCAATGCATATTGCAGCAGATCCCGTTGATTGGATTGAGCGAAGAAACTTGAATAATTGCTCGCTATTTCATTGGCCTCTATTGCTGCAGCCATCAGCCACCCTTGCATGGAGTCATTAGGCGGAAGGGTGTCAAAACGCTTGCACGGAGCAAGGAAGGGCTGTTCAAAATCAACATTCTCCATGTAAGGAATAGCCTGGATCAGGCTCCTCAATGCTTCGCATGCCAGTTCACGTTGACCGATCTCCCGCGCACATCGGGCCAGGGAGGCAAGATGAATGGGACCTTGATAGGTGCTGCAAAGTTCCTTCAGGAGCTCCACGCTTTCGGCCAGGGCCTGGATGCGTGTTGAAGGGGGGTGCCGAGCATCACGACTGATGGCGTGTAGGGCAAGGGCTCGTTCTGCAGGCTCGGATCCACGCTCCCTGTTCCGAACGGTCCAGCTCTGGCGGAGACACATCACATAGGGAAGATCCACCAGACGGGATGTCCACTTGTCGTGTTCGGCGGGTTGAAGCGGTGTTTGGGATGACCAATGTTGAGCCAGGAGCCCTTCCTGCTCCATTTGCTTGGCTGTATCTGCTTTGCAACAGAATATGTTCAACGTGAATCCATCTAGTAGGGCTGGATTCCAAGGCATCAGCAACATAGGCCCTGGTGCAAGGCTGTAACTTGCATAGCCCAAATCAGCAAAGGCATCCACGAGCTCGGTGTTGACAATGTCGCCATGCTTAATCTCATAAAGAATCAACGGTGAATGGGTATGGAGCAGTTTTTGTGCACCGGCTATCACGTTCAGTTCCTGGCCCTCAGCATCGATCTTGATCAAACTGATCCCAGTGCATGGGCCTTGCTCGGCAGCCCAATCATCCAGGCTCGTCAGGATGATTGTTTCGATGCCATCGGTGGCTTCCGGGTCTGAAGTCATGTCTTCAATCCGGTTCAATTCCGGGTTCAAATCCAGTGTGAGGCGGGCTGTGCCGCTGCGGATTCCCACACCCCTGGCATCCACCTCAATTTGACTGAAGCCATTCAGATCAGCACTCTGTTGCAGCAGGGCGGCAGTGCTGCTGGCAGGCTCAAAAGCGATCACCCGCCCTTCCTGGCCCACAACCCTGGCCATGGAAAGGGCGTACATCCCTAAGTTGGCTCCAATATCCAGCACCGTCTGTCCGGGCTTGAGGATTTTGCGCACGGCATTGAGTTCGTCCTCAAACCAATCCAGCTGCTCCTCCAGCACATAGGTCGTAATCTGCTCCAGCGAGTCGATGACTACCACCTTGATGGCATCATCCATGGTGAGGATTCTGGTTGCAGTCATCGAGTCAAGGATTGAGGATGCGCGAAAAGATGAGGTTAACCGATGTTGCCATTCAAGGTGCTTTGAGCCGGAAGGTTAAGTTCTGGCCCTATTGTGAGCTATGGCAGCCGTATTGCAAGTGGCTTGCCTGATCCTGACCATGAATCCCGAGCAGCTTGCCCATCTCGACAGGATCGGGAGTTTCGTCGATGCCCTGGGCTCACTTCCCTGGATGGAGACTCCCGAGCTCGAACAGATTTCGCTTCGGCTGCTCGATTTTGATTCCAGTCACTGGCCGTTTCTGCGGGTGCTTTCGTTTCCCCTCTATGCCGAGCTCACGACCCTTCTGGCGAGCGGGGATGCGCTGCCCCACCTCAAAAGCCGCCCCCGCATCGCCGTGGTGATGCCGGTATATGCCCCCCGCCGCGATCTGCTGAAGGCGGCCCTCGCCAGCCTGCGCGGCCAGGTGGGGGTGGCGATCGATTGCTTGATCAGCGTGGATGGTCGGGTTGAGGATCGCCAGCTGGTGGAGGAGCTGGTGGCCGAGCTTGAGGCTGCTGGCGACGACTCCCACTGGCGGGTTTCGGTGTTCCTGCTGGAGCGGAATCGCGGCGTGGGGCTGTGCCGCAACCGGGCTTTCCAGGAGGTCACGGCACCCTTCTTCACTTGTCTGGATGCCGATGACATCTTCCATCCACTGCGCTGTCTGCATGCCCTGCTGGCATTGCAGATCGTCGGTGTGGAGAGGCTGAATACCGGTTGGAGCAGGGTTTCGCTGGATGAAAACAAAATTGTCTGATCAATGACCGTTTGTATTGCACTGGACAGAGCAGCTTTTTGGCTCGTACAGAGATTTTGTCCCGTTGTGGCTATCAGGCGGATCTGCGTCATTTCGAGGATACTGAATTGATGCTGAGGCAACAATTTTTTGGCGTATCCATGCAGGATTTGCCGATTGTTGGCCATTATTTTCATACCGAACCCCGGCAGGACTACGCCTCCCTGTCCAGCGTGTGTCGTCTGGAGGTTCATCCGATCATCGGCCACCCCTATCTCTGCGGAACGGTGATTGCCGAGCAACCGGAGAGTTGGCTAGCGATTGAGCGCAGCCATCGCCAGCGCTATGGCGCTCTGGTCTCGGAGGCCCTCCGAGCGGCCTATCCCGCCGATCCGGATGCGGCTCACGGTGAGCGGTTCACTGCCGATTGATGGCTTCCAAGCAGACTGAACGTCCAGCAGCGTTCAGCACCGCAGCCGCAGGTTTCGCGGCAGCTCCTCGCTGATCGCCCCCTCCCCATCCAGGGCCGGATAGGGCCGCCCTTCACGGCGGCACCAGGCAGCCACCTGGGGGTAGGCCCACTCGAACAGCAGCTTGTTGTAAAACCCGGGTGGCAGGCCTTCGCCGTGCTGGGGCAGCAACCCGGCCAGCTGCCGTTGCCGCGCCGCCTCAAACAGCAGGGTGGCCGTGGCCACCGACACATTCAGCGATTGCACCATGCCCTGCATCGGGATGAAGATCGCCTGGTCCACCAGGGCGGCCGTGGACTCACTGAGCCCCCATTTCTCGGCGCCCAGCACAAAGGCAGTGGGGCCGCTGAAGTCGCACTGGCGATAATCCACGGCCTCCTGGGCAAGGTGGGTGCCGTAGATCCGGAAGCCCTGTTCCCGAAACTGGGCCAGCACCGTGGCCGAATCGGGATGCACATGCAGCGGCACCCACTTCTGGCTGCCCAGGGCGGTGTCATTGAAGGTGGGCATCCGCCCCTTGAGGCAAACGGCGTGGGCCTCCAGCACCCCCACCGCATCACAGGTGCGCAGGATCGCCGAGAGGTTGTGGGGTTTATCCACCTGCTCCAGCAGCAGCGTGAGGTTTGCCATCCGCCGGTCGAGCACGCTTCGGAGGCGCTGGTATCGGCGAGGCAGCAGGGGCATCGGAATCGGACCCGTCAGCTCAGCGAGGTACCCGGATCCGCTGGCGGGATGACTTCTTTTTCTTGCGCCAGAACGGCTTGCGCCAGATTTGCCATTGGCGGGGGATCTTCAGCACCAGGGGGCGGCGCCGGGCCTGGCTCCGCGGTCGGGAAATCGTGCGGATGGAGCTGCGTTTCGGCAGGCTGAGCCGTTGTTTCAGCCACTGCCACTGGTTGCGGAGGCCCTTCAGGCGGTTGCCCTTGGCTGGTTTGCTCTTGGCCTTGCGTGCCAGCAGCTTGAGCGATTCCAGCAGGGAGGCCTGGCCGAATAGTCCCTCGGCGCCGCTGGCGAAGCCCAGGGCGAGCATCAGGCTGGCTACGGCTCCGCGCGCGGTTTGTCGCCCCAGTTCAAGGATGTTGGGGCCCGGCCGGACGGTCTGCACCTGCTGGCGGAAGCGGGTTTCGGCCTGCTCCAGTTGCCGCAGCAGCCTCTCCCTGACCACATCGTAGGGAATCAGGGAGGCCTGCTCAGGAAGGGGCGGGGCGCCGGGGATCGCCCCCAGACGGCCCTTCAGATCGGTGAGATTGGCGGCGCCCATCAGGGCATCGCGGTAGGACTTCAGTTGGGTCTCGCTGTTGCTGATCACCCGTTCGCGCGTGTTGCGCGAGGCATCCACCCCGATCCAGGTGATCGCCACCTGCAGCGGAACGATCAGCAGGTAGCCCGCAGCGGCCAAGGCCGCCAGGCGCCGCCAGAGCATCAGCCGCTGGTTGAGTGGTGCATTCCTCGGTTGGAGCATGCAGGCCAGGTGCAGCAGCACCAGACCGAGCAGGATCCAGCTGCCATTGGCCACCAGATTGGCCAGCACTCGCAGCTGCCATTGGCTGTCGGCCAGCCGGAGCGGAAACAGGGACAGCACCACGGCCGCAACCCCACCGATCAGGAAGGTGGTGGCTCCTCCGCTGGCCAGATGGGCCAGGCGGTCGGCCTGGGAAAGGGCGATGCGGGCCTTCTCGGGCGCCACCGCGGCTCTGACGCCGGATTCTGGCTTCTGTTCGCCACCGATAGCGGCTGGGGCCGAACCTTCGGCGGAGCTCATCAGGGCCAGGAGGCGAGGTTGGTCAGCAGGTGGGAAGGGATCGGGCCTGGGCGGCGCGCTCCCTCCGGCAGGGCTTGACCCTGGCCAATACCGCCAAATTACCTCCAGTGAAGCACCTCCGCAGCGCCATGGGGATGCAGGATTGTGTGATGGGGGCGAGTCCCCGGCCTGAAACCTGGTCCACCTGGGAGTGAGCGGTTTGGAATCTTGGCTGCTGGATGGCGGGGGCCTGGCGGAACCCTGGAGTGATGCCGCTCCTGCTCTGGGGCGAGCGGAATCTGGCGGTTTGCCGGCTGGGCCCTGGGATCAGCGGGTCTGGCGGCTGGTGGCCCGGATTCCCACGGCCCGACTGGCCACCTATGGCCAGGTGGCCGAACTTCTCGGGGCCTGGGGGCGGGCCCGCCAGGTGGGCTGGGCCCTGCGGCGGCTGCCGCTTCCCACCCCCATCCCCTGGCACCGGGTGGTGAATGCCCGCGGCTCGATCACCATGACTCCCAGCCGCGAAGGCAGCGACTGGATCCAGCGGGACCTGCTGGTTGCGGAGGGAATTCCTGTGGATGCCAGGGGGCGCGTTCCCCTGGCCCGCTTCCGCTGGGACCCACCCCTGCCCTTGGTGTTCTGATGGCAAAGTTGGTGTTGTAATGGCACAAACGGATCGGTTGGGCCCCGATGTCCCGGGCCTCGAATCCCGCCATCGCGCCTTTCGGGTGCTTCTTGCGGTGGCGGCCGGTGCCTATGCCGATGCGGCGCTGGAGCGGGAGCTGGCTCAGGGATCGCTCTCGCCCCTGGATCGGGGGCTGGTGACCGAGTTGGCCTACGGCGCCATTCGCCAACGGCGCCTGCTGGATGCCTGGATCAACGCCCATGCCCGGATGGTTGCCGAGCGCCAGCCCCCACCCCTGCGCTGGCTGCTCCATGTGGGTCTTTACCAGATTCTCTTCAGCGAGCGGGTGCCGGTGTCGGCGGCCGTGAGCACCAGCGTCGCCCTGGCGCGGCGCATCGGACTGGCCCGGCTGGCTCCCACGGTGAATGCCATCCTCCGGGCGGTGCTGCGCCGGCGGGAGGCCCTGCCTGGCCCCCTGGCTCCCTGGGATGGCCTCAGCCTCCCCGCCGACCCCGCCGAGCGCCTGGGGCTGTGCCATTCGCTGCCCCCCTGGTTGGCCACGGCCCTGCTCGGCTGGCTGCCGGCGGAGGGGGCCGAGGCCTTCGCTCGGGCCGCAGCCACGCCGCCCCCCCTCGACCTGCGGATCAACCCCGCGCGCACCGACCGGGCCACCCAGCAGGCGGCCTTCGCCGCGGCAGGGGTGACCGCCGAGCCGCTGCCGGATCACCCTCTGGCGTTGACGCTGCCGGGCCGTTCCGGGGATCTCCGCGCCCTGCCCGGCTTCCGGGAAGGCCACTGGTGCGTGCAGGATCGCCATGCCCAGGCCGTGGTGCCCCTCCTGGCCCCCAGACCCGGGGAGCGGATCCTCGATGCCTGCGCTGCGCCGGGTGGCAAGACCACCCAGATCGCCGCATGCCTGCGGGGCCAGGGTGAACTCTGGGCGGTGGATCGCTCCGAGGCCCGCTTGCGCCGGGTGCGGGCCAACGCCGAGCGGCTGGGGCAGCTCGAGGGCATTGGTTGTCTGGCGGCTGATGCCGGCGATCTGGAGCTCCTGCGGCCCGACTGGGTCGGCTACTTCGACGCCATCCTGCTGGATGCCCCCTGTTCGGGCCTGGGCACGCTGGCCCGCCATGCCGATGCCCGCTGGCGGGTCACGCCGGCCTTGATCGAGGAGCTCCTACCGGTGCAGAGCCGTCTGCTGGAGGCGATCGCCCCCTTGCTGCGTCCAGGGGGGCGTGTGGTGTACGCCACCTGCACGGTGCATCCCCAGGAGAACCGCGGCCGGATCGACGCCTTCCTCCAGGGCCATCCCACCTGGCAACTGGAGCAGGAACAGCAGTGGTGGCCTGGTGAAGGGGGCGGCGACGGTTTCTATGCCGCCCGTCTTGAGGCCCCAGCCCTCAACGGGGCATAGCAGGCACCGGTGGGGGAGGGGCCACCGGCAGGCTCGGGGCAGGCCCGGCCGCTGACGGTGGCAAGGGCGGCGGCGGGCTGGGCGGCCCAGACGGCGCGGCGGGTGGTGGGGGCGGTGCCTGGGCAGGTGATGGGGCCGCTGCGGGAGCTGGGGCGGCCTGGGGCGGAGCTGCAGCAGGTGCGGGTTCGGCGCTGCGCCGTGGGGTGTCCCATGGGCGGGGTTCGACCGGGGCTTCCCAGCTGGGGCGCTCCTTCTCGGGCTCGGGGGGAGTCCAGCGGCCCTCCTGGCGGGTGGGATCGCTGTCCCCGGTGTTGTCGGCCCAGCGGGAGCGGCCCCGATCCGGATCATCCACGGTGGTCTCCCAGCTGCGACCGCTGGGGCCCACTTCCGTGGGGGGAGCGTTGCCGCTTTTCGGGCTCTTGGGCGGCACGTAGGGGATGAAGGAACCGGTGAGCACCGGCCTCGGTGGGAAGCTCTGGACCGGGATGTCCTTGAGCAGCCCGAGCATGTAGCTATACCAAGTGGCTGCCGCGGTGGCGCTGCTGCTGCCTGTCTTCCAGTTTTCGTCGTAGCCGAACCAGATCGCCGTGGTGAGTTGGGGAATTGAGCCGATGAACCAGAGGTCGCGGGCGCCCTCGGCGGTGCCCGTCTTGCCGGCGACGGGGCGGTCGGGGAGGCTGGCGGGGCGGCCGGTGCCCACATTCACCACGTTCTGCAGCATCCACATCACCGTGTCGGCCACATCGCTGGGCACCGCCCGGCGCGGCGGCTTGGCATCGATCCGGCGGCTCCAGAGCAGTTCGCCATCGGGCCCATAGATCTCATCGAAGGGGGTGGGCTCCACGTAGACCCCCCGATTGTTGATGGCGGCGTAGGCAGCCACCATCTCCAGCATCGTCTTCTCGTTGGAGCCGAGCACCATGGCGGGGTATTCGCCGATCTCGCCGGTGATGCCCAGCTGCCGGGCCACACCGATCACCCTGGGATAGCCCACTTTCTCAGCCAGCCCCACGGCGGCGGGGTTGATCGAGTTGGTGAGGGCACTGAGCATCGACATGCTCGTGCCTGAGCCGGGGATGCAGAAGCGCTTATAGCCATCGCGATAACAGCGCTCCCGGGAGGTCACGGAGTCCTCCGGCCGCATGCCGTACTGGATGGCCGCCGTGTAGGCGAACAGCTTGAAGGTGGAACCGGGGGATCGCACCGCTTGGGTGGCGCGGTTGAACTGGCTCCTCTGCCAGTCGGTGCCGCCCACCATCGCCCGCACCAGGCCCGTGCCGGGCTCCATCGACACCAGCGCACCCTGCAGGCCACCCCCGCCGGCCACCTGGTTCACAACGGACTGGGCCCGCTCCTGCCAGGCCTGGTTGAGGCCGGTGCGGATCGTGAGGCCACCCACTTCGAGCTCTTCCTTGCTGAGCACCTTGGGCAGCTGCTGTTCCATCCAGCTGATGAACCAAGGTGCCGGATTGTTGTAGTACTTCGGTTCGGCCGGCTTCAGGGCCAGGGGCGCGGCCTGGGCCCGATCCAGCTGGGCATCATCAATGAAGCCCGCCTCCCGCATGCGCCGCAGCACGATGGCGCGACGCTTGAGGGCCAGGTCGGGATTGATCAGCGGTGAGTACACCGAGGGGGCCGGCGGTAGGCCGGCGATCAGGGCGGCCTCCGGGAGGGTGAGCTGTTCGGGGGTTTTGGAGAAATACACCCAGGCGGCATCGGCCACGCCGTAGGCGCTGGAGCCGAGATACACGAAGTTGAGGTATTGCTCGAGGATCTGCTTCTTGCTGAGCTGGCGCTCGATCTTGCTGGCGAGGGCGGCCTCCTTGATCTTGCGCCATAGGGTGCGGTCCTGGTCGAGGTAGACGGTGCGGGCCAGCTGCTGGGTGATGGTGCTGGCCCCTTCCTCCACCGAACGCTCTTTCAGGTTGCGCACCAACGCGCGAACAATGCCCACGCTGTCCACGCCGCCGTGCTGGTAGAAGCGCCGATCTTCGGCGGCCACGAAGGCCTTCTCGATCAGTTTCGGCATCTTGCCGCTCGGTAGGCGTTCCCGCGTCACCGGTCCGTCCTTGAACAGCACGGCCCCGTTGGCATCCAGCACGGTGAGGGTGCCGGGGCGGTTGTAGCCACTCAGCCGCCGGGCATCGGGCAGCAGGGAGTCGATGCCGGCCACAAGGGCGCTCTGGCCGAAGGCAGCCCCCACCCCCAGGCCGGCGGCCAGAAGGCCCGGCAGCAGAAGGCGGCGGGCGCTCGCCAGGCGATCGCCCTGGGAGCGTGCCTGAATGGCACTCCTGGACCGCCTGGGCGCTCGCAGCTGGGTCAAAGCGGGATGGGCGGCGTCACCGCCAACTGGCTGAGGCCGCTGTGGCCGATGGCCAGAGCGGTGACCAGCATCCCCAGAACAAGGAAGGGTTGGGCGCTCGCCTGATACTTCACATCAAACGCCACGGGATCACGCAGCAGCCAGATGTCCTGGAACGTGATCTGGGGAACGATCAGCAGCACCAGAAGCACGGCGGCGAAGTGCTGGCCGATCGCCACGAGCACCGCCACCATCGCTAGCTGGAACAGATCGATCATGGCAGCACTAATCCAGCTGGCCTTCTCGATGCCGAAGGCCACCGGCAGGGATTGGAGTCCGAGGGCCCTGTCACCTTCGACGCTCTTGAAATCGTTCACCACGGCGATACCGAGCCCGGCCAGGCTGTAGGCCAGGGTGAGCAGGGCAGTGGTCCAGGTGAGCTGGCCGAAGAGGGCCTGGCCGGCCCACCAGGGCAGGGCGATATAGCTGGCACCGAGGGCATAGTTGCCGAGCCAGCCGTTTTGCTTCAGCTTCAGGGGTGGAGCTGAATAGATGTAACTCACGAAGGAGCCCCCGAGGGCAAGCAGCAGCAGCACCGGGGTGGTGTGGCCGGCCCACAGGTCGAGACCCCAGGCCACGGCCAGACCACTAATCAGCAGCACCCAGATCTGGGCCTTCACCTGCTGGAGGGGAATCGCGCCCGAGGGGATCGGCCGATAGGGTTCGTTGATCGCGTCGATCTCGCGGTCGTAGTAATCGTTGAGGGTCTGGGTGTAGCCGGCCAACAGGGGACCGCTCATCACCATGCAGGCCAGGGAGGCCAGCACATCCGGCAGACGCCAATGAAAATGGCCAGAGGCGGCCGCTCCGCACAGCACCCCCCAGATCAGCGGGATCCAGGTGACCGGCTTCATCAGCTGCAGCCGGATCTTCCAGAGGGTGGTCGTGCTGCTCGCCCCCTTCATCCCGAGCATCTGGCGGGCGGCGCTGCCTTCGGAGGCGTTCGGCGGGGCGGTAGAGGGGCTGTCGCTCACGGTGGCGGGGCTGGGCGGCCGGGGTAGGAGGCCGGCTCAGGCGGCAATGATCTCGTCGTCGAAGAACCAACTGGTGGTGCCGTCAGCCAGTTCCACCACCACACCCACACCGGTGCCATCGGTCATGCGATAGCCCTTCACCATTCCGATGGGATCGGCCTTGAGGGTGGCGACCAGGCCGGCAGGAATGCGGTCCCGAACCCGGGTCACCCGCACTTTCATACCGATGGAGATGGCGGCTTCGGCCATGGCGCCCGGCATTGCAAAAGTGGGCTAACCCTAACAGGGAAGGCGGATTGTTCCTCCCTCCGCAGCCCGAACAGGACGGCCCCCAGGAGGTCTGCCATTGTTGAATCCCTAAGGCTCGGATCGCCGGAGCGATGGTTGCCAGGCGCATCATTCCCTGTCTTGACGTGGCCGAGGGCCGGGTGGTGAAGGGGATCAACTTTGTCGGCCTGCGCGACGCCGGCGATCCGGTGGAACTCGCCTGCCGCTATTCCGCCTCCGGAGCCGATGAACTTGTGTTCCTCGACATCGCCGCCAGCCACCAGGGCCGCTCCACCCTGGTGGACCTGGTGCGGCGGACCGCCGAGGCGGTGACGATTCCCTTCACCGTGGGCGGCGGCATCAGCAGCGTGGAGGGCATCACCGAATTACTGCGCGCCGGAGCCGACAAGGTGAGCCTCAATTCCTCGGCGGTGCGCGACCCCGAACTGGTGAGTCGCGGGGCGGAACGCTTCGGCTGTCAATGCATCGTGGTGGCGATCGACGCCCGTCGGCGCAGCGGCGAGGCGGCGAACTCCCGGGGTGACGGCTGGGACGTGTATGTGAAGGGGGGACGCGAGAACACCGGCCTCGATGCGGTGGCCTGGGCACGGCGGGTGGTGGCGCTGGGTGCCGGCGAGATCCTGCTCACCTCCATGGATGGCGATGGCACCCAGGCGGGCTACGACCTGCCGCTCACCCGGGCGGTGGCCGAGGCGGTGGAGGTGCCGGTGATCGCTTCGGGAGGCGCTGGCTGCATCGACCACATCGCCGAGGCCCTCGGGGAAGGGAAGGCCTCCGCCGCCCTGCTCGCCTCCCTCCTCCATGACGGGCTGCTCACCGTGGAGGCCATTAAGTCGGATCTGCTGCAGCGCGGATTTCCCTTGCGGCCCTTGCTGGCCCCGCTCGCCCCGCCGGACTCGTTACATTAGGAAATGTGGATGATTTGGTCGACCACTCAGCCTTGTCTTCCCTTGTCGTGCTGCCCGTTTCGCTCCTCACGCTCTTCGCCATCGTCATGGTGGTCGCGGTCGTGGCCCTCGTGGCCTGGGCCCTAGAGCTGATGCAGGCCGCCAGCGACCGTCGGGAATTCTCCCTGATGTTGGCCGGCTGCATGGTGTGCTCCGCCGCCGTCGGTCTGGCCACCGTGATGGTGCTCACTCTCACCGGAGCGAACCGGCTCGCCGCCCGCGGCCTGTTGCCACCGATCCCCCCGTTAGAGAGCGGCGTGAGCCTTGATGCCATCGTGCTCCCCTGGGAGGGGTTGCCCCAATCCCGGCCGGGTTCTCCCGAGTGAAGCCCGGCGATCCGGCCGCGGTGCGTGATCTGTTCGAAGCGATCGCCCCCCGCTACGACCTGCTCAACGATCTGCTCAGTTTCGGGCTGCATCGATTCTGGAAGCGGCAGGCAATCGTCTGGCTGCGCCCATCCCCGGGCCAGCGGCTTCTGGATCTCTGCTGCGGCACCGGTGACTTAGCCCTGCTGCTGGCCGAGCGGGTGCGACCCTCCGGTGCGGTGCTCGGGCTCGATGGGGCCGAAGCTCCTCTGGCCGAGGCCCGTCGCCGGGCGGCCGAACGGCCCTGGTTGCCCCTCAGCTTCCACAGCGCTGATGCTCTGGCCACGGGCCTGGGCGATGGCTGGGCCGATGGGGCCGCCATGGCCTACGGCCTGCGCAATCTGGCCGATCCGGCGGCGGGCCTGCGGGAACTGCGCCGGCTGCTGCGACCGGGCGGACGCGCTGTTGTGCTCGATTTCAACCGTCCGGAGGGTTCTCCCGGGCTGGCCGCGGCCAGTCAGGTGGCCGCCTTTCAGCGCTTTTACCTGCGCCAGCTGGTGGTGCCCGCTGCCAGGGCCTTCGGCCTGCCGGAGCATTACGCCTACCTGGAGGCGAGTCTGCGGCAGTTCCCCACCGGGCCGGAGCAGGAAGCCCTGGCCCGGCAGGCCGGCTTCCGGCGGGTGCGGCACCGGCCCTTGGCGGCGGGTCTGATGGGCCTGCTGGAGCTGGTGGCCTGAGGGCGGTTGGCCGTTTCAGGCCGCCCGCCTAGCCTGAAGTGTCGTTTCCCCTTGGTCATGGGCGTTCCACTTTTCGACTTCGTCTCCAACATCGGCAAAAAGGTGTTCAACCGCGGCGAGGACAAAGCCGCCGAGAAACTCAAGCAGCACATCGAGGCCAACAACCCCGGCATCAGTGGCCTGGATGTGGCGATCGACGGGGACACCGCCGTGATCAGCGGCACCGCCAAGGACCAGGCCGCCTATGAAAAGGCCGTCCCGCTATCAGGAGATCTTCGAGGCCAACCGCGAGGTGATCCAGAACCCTGATCTCATTTATCCCGGCCAGAAGATTCGCATTCCCCGCTGAACAATTGCCTGTGATTGCTAGCCCGCCTTCGGCGGGCTTTCTCTTTGGACCTCCTGGGCGGCATTCGCCCGCATGCGTTCGGTCTGAATTGAGTTCGGTCTGAGTATGGTCTATCGTGACGTAATGAATTTCTACAATTCTCACCGCTTGCCTGACGTCTTTTTCCCTCACCTGGCCCCGTGGGGCGATTGATTCGGTCCACTCACTTCGTTCCACTCACTTCGTTCCACTCACTAAAGGGCACCTCGAAAATTGCTAAGTGGACTTGATTCTGGCGGAATCATGGCTATCATTACGCAATCAGATCTGATTGCGACAGTGGGCCAACGAGGTTTCTGGGATGAGCAACAAAGAGTGTCAAAACTCCAAGAGAAGA
>JAPLIE010000082.1 GCA_026389265.1 Cyanobacteriota bacterium
GGCCTTGCGTCAGCAGCTCGAACCGCAATTGGCCGAGTTGGAGCAACGCCTGGCCAGCAGGGATAGGGAGCTGCAAGAGGCGAGGGAAGCGAGTGAGCAAACCTCGCTGGAGTTGCAACGAGTTCAGGAGGCTTTGGAGCGCTCCGTTCAGGCCGATGCCCAGAAGGCCGTAGAATTGGCCGAACGGGTATGGGAGTTGGAGGAGCTACAGCGCGCCAAGGTCGATTTGGAGTGCGCCCACGACCTGGCCAAGACGGCTCAGGAACGTGACCACGAACAGGAGCTGGAGGCCTTGCGTCAGCAGTTCGAACCGCGATTGGCCGAGTTGGAGCAACGCCTGGCCAGCAGGGATACGGAGCTGCGGGAGGCGAGAGAGTCAGCGGAAATGTCCTTATTGCAGCTCCATCAGCAGGTGCAGGAGGAACGAGAGATTTATGTGCTGGCCGATGCCGAGAAGCAGCGACAGTTGGAGGATGCGGTCCTCGATCTAGAGAAGCTGCGGCGCGCCAAGGTCGATGTGGAGAGTGCCCACGACCTGGCCAAGGCAGCTCAGGAGCGTGCCCACGAACAGGAGCTGGAGGCCTTGCGCCAGCAGTTCGAACCGCGATTGGCCGAGTTGGAGCAAAGCTTGGCCAGCAGGGATACGGAGCTGCGGGAGGCCAGGGAGGCAGCGGAAATGTCCTTATTGCAGCTTCATCAGGTGCATGAGGAAACAGAGATCTATATGTTGGCCGATGTCGAGAAGCAGCGGCAGTTGGAGGCTGCGGTCCTCGATCTAGAGAAGCTGCGGCGCGCCAAGGTCGATTTGGAGAGCGCCCACGACCTGGCCAAGGCAGCTCAGGAGCGTGCCCACGAACAGGAGCTGGAGGCCTTGCGTCAGCAGCTCGAACCGCGAATGGCCGAGCTGGAGCGAGTCCTGGCCAGCAGGGATTTGGAGTTGCGGCAGGCAAGGGAGGCTGCGGAACTCTCGCAGCTGCAGCAACTGCACCTGCAGGAAGAGCTGGAGCATTACTACTTAGCTGAAGGCGAGATGCAGCGGCAGCTGGAGGCACGGGTTCGGGAGTTGGAGGAGCTGCAGCGGACCAAGGCCGCTCAGGAGACCGCCCACGAACAGGATCTAGTTGCCTTGCGTCAGCGGTTTGAACCGCAATTGGCGGAGCTAGAGCAATGTCTGGTCAACAGGGACACGGAGCTGCGGGAGGCGCGGGAGGAAGCGGAAATGACCCTGTTGCAGCTCCACCAGGTGAATGAGGAGCTGGAGCACTACTTTCTCCAAGCCCGCGCCAATGATCAACTCGCCCAGGCTCAGTTGGAGCAGTTGCAACGGGCCCAAAGTCTCATGGCTCGCTTTAACAACGACGTGCTCCCCACCGCCCCCTACCCCCCGGCGCTCGCGGTGGAGGTGTTGCCAGAGCTGGCTGCTGCAGGGCCAGATCCCAGCTTGCAAACCCAGGCCTTGCTCAGCACCTATGCCGCCAGCTTGAAAAGGGCGAGCGCCCTTCTGGAGCGGGCCAGGCGCTCCTAGCGCTCTCCCCGAAGCAGGCGTGGCCACCACTTGGGCAGAATAGATTTATTTTTCGCCGGTTGCGGCATTTTGTCTCGCGCATCCAATTCCTGCTCAATCTTGTCGAGATAGAGCCGAAAATGTTCGAGGGCTTGCCAATGGTGTCTCAGGTCCTCTGGTACCTCTGGTAACCACTCCTGCATAGGTTGGGGATTTTCCACCTCGATCAAGGTATTGGTCTTGATCGAGTGCACCACCTCGCTTCCTACGGTGGGCCTAGGTGGCAACACCACCCTCTCCTCCTGGGGTAAGCGGAATTGGCCCTGTTCATCAAAACTGCACCACACCTCAAGCCCGCCCCAGCCTGCGGGCAATGCCTTCGGATCGAGGCTGAAACCGCTGTTTTCCGGCAGACCCTTCGCCTGCAGACCATCCCGAACTTGATCGCAGGTCAAGGGCCTCGGCTCCTGTCCTGCAGCCTGGAGCCAGATTTGGGCTGGTTGCCGCTGTCCACGCCGGCCGGCCCAGCCCCTCAGCGCTCCCAGCAGCAGACCATCAATATGGCCTTCCAGCCCCAGCAGTTCGCTCTGCAATAACGTTTTCAACAGGACGGCGGTCTGCTCAGGCTGGCTCCTCAGCGTCAGCTCCACCTGCTGACTACCATCGGCGCTGAGGGCCACAAGGCGTGGCGCTGGCCGCCAGTCCACGGGCGGGAGTTCCGCGGGCAGCAGGAGAGAAAATCCAGGTGTTCCCTGCCAGCCGAGGCTCGCGCAAACGTCTGGGCGAGCCTGGTTGATCTCCGCCCGGGCAATCAGGTGGGGGCCAACGAGCAGGCGCACATCTTGGAGTGGCACGTCTTTCGCCACAACCCAGCCGGAAATCAAGCCGGGGAGAAGATGTTCAATCCCGCCGCTCCAGGCGATGCCGGCCTCTCGCCGCAGACCCAAATACCGCTTCAGGCGCCGACCTTTCTTGTTCATGGCATTGATGGTGGCATGGGGCCAACTTCCTGCGATTGGCGCAGCTATTGTCAACTATACCTTGCTCAGCGTCGGGTTTAAGTCCTGCCATTCCACCTGGTTGAAACACTGAGTACCTTTGGAGATATCGAAAGGATTGCGCAGGCAGGTGCCTCCCTCCCCTGAGGCGAAGTTACGCATTGGAGTGGTGTAGAGACAGTTTGCAAAAAAATAATGATTTACCTGGCTCCAACGCCTGCAACTCTTATTTTGAACCTGTTCCCCTCCATGCAAAAGATTGGCATGCCAGATCAGCAGATCACCCCGCTTCGGCAGAAACTGCTGCTTCACAAATGCATGTTCGTTTACGGCCTGTTGCCAGGAGGGTTCAAAAAATCGCTGCGGGTGCTGTTCTCCCATCACCGCACCGCAATCCAGGCCTATAGATCGTGCACTGAGATAGGGCAAACGGTGGCTGCCCGGAAAATAGATCAGGGGGCCGCTTTCCGCTTCCACGTCCTGGAGCGCGATCCAAACGCCGCACATGAATCCATAGGGATAGCTGTGAAAATGAACGGCATCACTGTGAAAATGCTGCTCACTGCCAACGGCAAAGTTGAGGGTTTGAAAGGCGAAGGGTTCTCTTCCATAGAGATGCCGAAGCAGATCCAAAACCATCGGTTCTAGAGCGAGAGCTTTAATCGAGCTACTGTCGATCCAGCCATCCTGCAGGCGAGGCGGTCCGCTTTCACCGCAGTCCCACAGCTTGAGATCGGCTTCAAGAAGCGGTTGTAGATCTTCAACGACCCCATCAATATTCGCTAGCCACTCGCTCTTGCTGAGATTAACCACGCAGTATCCCTTGTCGTGCAACGAGATGGCTTCCTCCCTCCAGCGGCCAAAGAAGCCGGCCTCAAGCAGCTGCTGAAAATCACTGCGGTCGATCAGGGGTTGTCCGGTGAGATCGAGAGGCATTGATTATCCAGGGGGGAGGGCAGATGTTCTCGCTGCTGTAGCGGAGGTTTTAATCGTGAGAGTTAGATTCTCTTCTAGCAGACTGAGATGGGGGCTGTAATAGGGATCGGCTAGTAAGACGGCGCCCCAGCGATTGAGCATGGCCTGCCGTTCTCTCTGCCATTCTTCATTAGCATCCGCTGAAGTAGGCGCGCCGCGGCTTTTGGATTCGTGGTGGATCAACACTGCATCCGGACAAAACAGATTACGATAGCCTGCCCTTGCAAGACGCAGGCAAAAATCAACATCATTGTAGTTCACTGCGAAATTTATGGCATCAAAGCCGCCGACTTCTTCGAACAGAGCTTTGCGCACCACGAGCGTTGCGGCCGTAACGGCGCTTAGGTTATGGGCCAAATGGAGCCTTAATTGATAGCCTTCGTCTTCCGCGGCCAGATACTTGTGGGCGTGGCCGGCAATGCCTCCAATGCCCAGCAAGACGCCGGCATGTTGGATGGTGCCATCGGGGAACAACAGCTTCGCCCCAACCGCACCAATCTCGGGGCGAAGGGCCTGCGCTGCCATGGCGGCCAGCCAGCCTGCGTGGGTGGCCTCCACATCGTTGTTCATCAGCGCAATCAACTCACCACGGGCGAGGGACACGGCCTCATTATTGAGCGCTGCATAGTTGAATTTCCCCGGTCGCCGCAGAACACGTACATTGTCCTGTTGCTCCAAATGGGCGAGATAGCTCAGCGTTTCAGGCTCGCTACTGCCATTGTCGATCAGGATGAGTTCCGTGGGCGGATTGCCATGGGCATGTTCCGCCAGCGACGTGAGACAGCAGCGAAGCAGATCGCCCCTGTCCCGTGTGGCAATGATCACACTCACTAGTGGTGGTGGATCCGGTACGGGCCAATGAATCAGATGGCCGCCCGTTGGATGATGGGAAACAGCCACCTCCTGGCCGCGGCGGGCAAGAAATCGTTCCAGACGATGGGCTGTCTGGCTCGAAGATCGGGAATCTCCAGATTGATCGAGCCGGTGATAAAAAACTTCGGGCAGGTGGAAGATTTGATCGCGATCACAAAGAGCCGTTGCCTCTAGCGCGATGCCATACAGTTCAGGCGATTCTCCATCGGCATTCAGAGCTTCACAGGCTCTAATGCAGAGATCAGCGCGGATCAGCCAACAGTGGGAATAGTGAGGATCGCTGTAGAGAAGATCAGGATTCCATGCCGGTTTGAACTGCGGCGAATGCCGTCGTCCCGTGGGGCTGATTTTGTCCTCATCCGCATACAAGATGCCAGCATTCCTCTGGGCTTGAATCACATCGCTGCAGCGAGCCAGTGATTGGGGAGCCAGTTGATCGCCAACTTGCAAAAAAACAATCCAGGTTTGTTGATCTTCTTCGAGCAATTGTTGCTCAGGCGGCAGGATCTGAAATGCTCCGGCAATTTGCTTGCTGACGCTATCAATCGAACGTTGACACTTTTCCTTGTTATCACGTTGTCCCCAGAGCCAGATGGCAAAGTTCACCGATGCAAAATTGCCGGCAGCCTCTGCTGAGGCGAATGCGTTTCGTTGATCCTGTTCCAGCAGTGCCGGTAACTCAACTCGTTCAATCCATTCATCGTATCCAACCAGTGCAAAGTTAAGGCGTGAAAGAAGGCGGTTATAATCCCGCCATTGTTGAGAAAATGAGCGTTCCTTCGGGGATTCTTTCTTGTAGGCGGGGTGAAGCCTCAGCAACTTGGTTGCCAACAACTTTCGCACCCGCCACAACGGCTGTGGCACCAGTCTTAACTTCGAAATCAGCGGATCATCATCGACTCCCTGAATTTCAAAGCGTGTCGTCTGCGATCGTCTGCCAATGTGAACCAGGCGCCGGCGTAGTTTGCCGCTCACAAGGATTCTTCCCTGATGGCGATTGATCAGGCCGTAACTGCGAAATGTTTCGCTCTGGAGCCGCACCGTTAACAGATACCAGCCGGGCCGAGCCGGAACGCGAAGCGTCAGGGTTGGCCGCTGGCAGCCCATTTCCCAGACCCAGTCTTCCCGTAAGCGCAGGCCAGTCCAACGTTTAAGAAGATTCACTGGCGATGACTGGCCTGCATACCGAAGATAAATTTGGTCAAACTAAAACCAACGGCGCAGCCTGCCAAGACGGTGAAGAATCCCTTACTCCTCCAGTCATTTTGTGGATCTTCCGGGAGTTGCGGTGCCGAGAGCAGGGCCATGAATTTCTGTTGGCGCTTGCTCTCAATGCGAGCCTTCTCAACGGATGTCAAAGCCAATTTATAGGAGTCGGTGGCGAAGCTGACGTCCGACTCTAATTTGAGCACATCTGACGCTTTGCGGTTCAGATTTCGCCCCTTGCTGGACACCAGGGAGCGCCGTTCTTTTTGAATTTGCTGTTCCAGTTCTCGAACCTGGTCGGCAACGACCGCCACCTCGGGCTCGGCAGGATCCTTGAATTGCCGCTTCAAGGTGGCTAATTCTACGCGCAATTCCACCAGTTTTTCTTGGAGCTTGCTGATCGTTTGTCCGGCCAGTTCAGCTTCGCCTTTCGGGTCGATAACCGTGTTGGTATCTTGATAGCGTAATAGCCTATTCTTCGCTTGATTGAGATTTCTTTGAGCCCGAACCAGTTCTAATTCGGCAAAGCCTAATTGCTTTTGGCTGATGTCTTGATTAAGTCGATTCACAAATTGTTCGCTTTTGGCTAGCATGAAGAGATTCAGATTGAGAGACGCTTTCGGATTAAGGCCAATTGTGCGTAGCACAATGGCGCCAGAAAGTTCATCAAGGCTCACGGCTACCTGCTTTTTGAAAAAGTTGAGTCTCTTTTCCTTTGATAACCCAGGCTTCATGCCGGCAAACCGATCCAGCCCTTTTTGGGCATAGGCTTGATCAAGATTGTAGGTGCGGTCAAGATCGGCCAACACCTGAGGCGATTGCAAGTAGGTTTTTAGGAAGCGAGCATCTTCGAGCGAGAGCTGATTGCCCCTGCCCAAGAGAGAGGCCAAACCAGCACCAGGTATGTTGGTTTCACTCTCTTCTGCTTTGCGGATGACAAAATCTGATCGGGTGACATAGCGATCGCGGGCAATGGAATAGAAATAAATTCCTGATAACGCAACCGGTATGAGTAGCAGTTGGGTGACCGACAGCTGTCGCAGCGGCGAGGAGCGAAGCCGCGGCGGCTTGATCGGTATAACCTTCGACTCAGTAAGGATGCCTTCCTCACCATCCGCGACCTGCTCTTGCTGATCTTTCCTCAGTAAGAAGCGATTAAGCGGGTTAAAGTTATCGACATCAATCATATGTTTTCTGTCAAGAGTTAATCTTCGATCCCCCGCTGGGGAGGCGTGGCCAGAAGTCGCTCGGTGTGGAGGGCAACGGCTTCGTCGAGGTCATTGAATTCTTCAATTTTACCACCATCAAGGATAAAGGCTCGATCGCAATGGAGCTTCAGGCCCCAGAGGTTGTGATCCACCATCAAAAAGTCGGCAACTTTCTTGCGCTCCATCAGCAGGCGCTTGCTCTTGTCGCGAAAGCGTTGATCGCCAGCCGCGGTGACCTCATCAATCAGATAGACGTCAAAGTCAAAGGCCATCGACAGGCCAAAGGTGACCCTAGAGCGCATGCCACTGGAATAGGTTTTAAAGGGGCGATCAAAATAGACACCGAGTTCGGCAAACTCTTCTACATAACGAACTTTTTCCGGAACCTTCTTCTTTTCCGCATAGATGCGGCTCACAAAGGTCACATTCTCGCGGCCCGTTAGGCTCCCTTGGAATCCTCCCACCAATCCCACCGGCCAGGAAATGGTGCTATCGGTCTGAATCGTTCCACTGTCGGGCAGATCGATCCCGCCGAGGATGCGCAACAGAGTGCTCTTGCCAGCTCCATTGGCACCGAGGATGGCGATCGATTCGCCGGTGTGGATTTTAAAGCTCAAATCCTTAAAGATGGTTGTTTTCTTTCCTTGATAGAAGAAGCTTTTTGTCAGGTTGCTGACTTCAATCATTGCAGATTTCTCCTAGCGATTACAGGGTCAGAAGCTTGCGTTCGTTGCTATAATAGAGCCAGAGCGATACTGTTAACACGGCGATCGCTGATATCATCGCGTAGTTGAGACTTGCATCCGGCGTGAAGTAATCATCGCTCATTGACTTACGGTTTAATTCGATAATATGCATCAGTGGATTCCAAACGAAGAAAGCCCTCGTCCAAGGCGGTAAGACCCAATAACGGAACGGAACTCCGGAGAGAAACCAAAGGATGCGTGGGATCCAGAAAGCTGCTTGCTTGAATCCCGGTACCAGGTGGGAGATCGTCATGAAGATCAAGCCGGTGGAGAAGCCGATGCTGGCGGTCAGGAGGATGGTGAAAAAGAACAGCCCCAGGTTGCTCATGTAAACCTGGTCGAGCACGATCCAAGTGCCCACGCAGACCACAAGCAAACAGCAGGTATACAAACCGGTTTCACTGATTGTGCGGGCGATCACCGTGTCAATCGGTTTGACAGGTTTGTAAAATAGAAGCGCCTCGTTGGCCTCCATCGCAGTGATACTTTTGTTGACGATTTGACTAAAATTCGTGAAAAGGATAATCCCGGATGCAAGAAAGAGAACGACGTTCAGACTTCCGCCTCGATGGGCATTGATAGCGGTCAAGAAAATCACCCAGATGGCGATCAATCCGAGGGGTTGCACTAGTACACCCAGGAAGCCACCCTTGACGTCGCTGACGCGGGTGCGCAATTCGCGATACACCAGCGCATCCACCACGCGCCATTGCACCTGCCAGCCACTCAGGCGTTGCAAGCCATCGGCGCCGCGGGCTTGGCCTCCGCTGGCACCCCCTGTTGCATCAGCGGAGTTGGCCGAGGGATCCAAACTCAACCTTGGACAATGATTCTTAAGATACCCCAGCTATGGATGCGTTTGCTCCCTGCCCCAGCCAGGCCCCCAAATCCCTGCGGAGGCCCCGGCCCACTCGCCGTTCGATTCGATCCAACACCCTCTCCAGGGCCAAGGTCCCTACCCGGCGGCCGATGGGGCTTGCGACCAGCCGCGACTGCAGACCCACCTCGGCCCAGCCGTTTAGGACCTTTTCCTCTGCGGTCAGCACGGCTTCTAGGGTGAAGCCCAGGGATTCCATGCTGTCCCGCAGCCCAACCAGGCGGCAGCTTGTGCTTCGAACTTCTAGCTGGTCAGCCTCCCAGCCGGCCTGCAGATTGAGGGTGGGCACCACCTGCCAATGGAGAATCTGATAAGGATTGGACCGGTAGGTGAACTGTCCAGGAGCCACAATCTGGAGCCGCTCCCGGGCTAGCAGGGCCGTCAACGGCCGGTCCACCAAGGCCAAATAGGCCTGCAGACGCTCCCGGGAGGCGGGCGGCCCGGGAATCGGCAGGTTGATGGCACGACGCCGCAGCAGAGGGGGCTGGTCGGCCATGGCCCTTCGACGCGGAAGCTGTGCTCGACTATGGCGGATCCGCCCTCGCTCAGCACGTGAACGCTGGCCTGTCCACCGCTGAGTTGTTGGGCATCCCGTCCCGGGCTCTGGCCCGAATCCCCACCCTCCGACCTCTGTTGCCTGCGTTGGACTTGGTGGTTGGAGCTGCGGCCTGCCGCCGTGCCCCGCTCACCGCCCTCCTGGCCTGGGGCCGCAAGCCCTCCGGCCGCACGGCGGAACGGATCGCTCTTGAGCGGGACCTACCCGTGTGGCGCTGTGAGGATGGCTTCCTGCGTTCCCTCGGGCTGGGCCCCGACGGGCCGCCCTGGTCGCTGGTGATCGACGATCTGGGCATCTACTACGACGCCCTCGCCCCCAGTCGCTTGGAAGCGTTGATCAGCCGGTCTCTCTCCGCCAACGAGACCCACCGGGCCGCTGCCCTGCGTGAGCTCTGGCGGGCGGAGCGGGTGAGCAAGTACAACGGCGCCCGCGAGACCCTCCCCCCCAGCGAACCCTTCGTGCTGGTGGTGGACCAGACCAGGGGCGATCTCTCGCTTCGCTACGGCATGGCCGAGGGGGCGAGTTTTCAGCGCATGCTCCAGGCCGCTCTCGACAACCATCCCCACTGCCCCGTGCTGCTCAAGATCCACCCCGATGTGGCGGCGGGTCGCAAGCGCGGCTATCTGGCCGAGGCCCCATTGAGCCATCCGAGGTTGCGGATCTGCGCCGATGGGGGCCATCCCACCGCCCTGTTGGAGCGGGCGGAGGCCGTGTATGTGGTGTGCTCTCAGTTGGGCTTTGAGGCCCTGCTCTGGGGGCGCCCCGTGCACTGCTTCGGCATGCCCTTCTACGCCGGCTGGGGGCTCACCCACGATGCGCTCACGTCACCGCCTCGGCGCCAGCCCCACCGCCCCACGATCGATCAGCTCGTTCATGCGGCCCTCGTTGCCTATCCCCGCTACATCGATCCCCACCGTGGCCAGCCCTGTGGGCCCGAAACCCTCATCCGTGCGATCGGACTGCAGCGCAGGCGGCAGCAGGAGCTGCCCGCCGAGATCGAAGCGTTTGGCTTCAAGCCCTGGAAGCAGCCGATTCTGCGCCGCTTTCTGCGGGGCTCCAAGCTGCGTTTTCGCCGGCGCCATGCCCATGCGGTGGGTGCGGCTTCAACCCTGGCGATCTGGGGCCGGGATCCGGGACGTGGCGTTGCGAACAGGCTGCGCCACCAGCCTGGGGCGACCCTGCTGCGCATCGAGGATGGCTTCCTGCGCTCGGTGGGGCTCGGCGCGAATCTGATCGCCCCGATCTCCTGGGTGATCGATCGCAGCGGCATCTATTACGACGCCGGCGCCCCATCCGATCTGGAGACGCTGCTGCGAACCCATCACTTCGACGAGGCGGAGCGGGGCCGGGGTGCGGCCCTGAGGCAGCAGTTGGTTGCGGCAGCTCTCACCAAGTACAACCTGCAGGCCCCCCCCTGGCACCGTCCCCCCGGCCGTGGCCGCGTGGTGCTGGTGCCCGGCCAGGTTGAGAGCGATGCCTCCATCCTCCATGGCGCCCCTCAGCAGCACACCAACCTGGAACTGCTGCAGGCGGTTCGTGCGGCCGAACCCGAGGCCTGGATCATCTACAAGCCCCATCCTGATGTGGTGGCCGGCCTGCGGCGGGAAGGGTCGCCGCAGGCCGAGCTGCAGCTCTGGTGCGATGCCCTGCTCACCGAGGGCTGCATGGATCAGCTGTTCAAGGAGGTCGATGCGGTGCATGTGCTCACCTCCCTGGCCGGCTTTGAGGCCTTGATGCGGGGGGTGGAGGTGCACACCTGGGGGCTTCCCTTCTTTGCCGGCTGGGGGCTCAGCCACGATCGCCTGACCTTCCCGCGGCGGGGGCGGCAACTTCAGCTCGACGAGCTCGTGTACGGGGCACTTGTGGCTTACCCCCGCTACGTGAGTCGCCATAGCGAACTTTTCATCGAGCCGGAACAGGCCGTTGAGGAGCTGCTCGCATGGTCTCAGGAGCCTCCCCGAGCGCCGAACTGGTGGCGCAGGGTCTTTCGCCACTGGGGACGATGGAGAGAGCGTATCGCTCCTAACACTTCTCGCTCTGCACGGATGTAGGGTGACATCCCCCTTGGCGGGAATCTTCGTGAGAGAAGTCGCTATCGAGGGCCCGGTATTGATGTTGATGGGGCCTCTTGGTACCTTTTTTGCGAGGCTCGCCAACCATCTGGAGACTAGGGGCGTCACCATTACCAAGCTGAGTTTTCCGCTCCATGAATTTGGCTTCCCTGCCCATCAGAGGGTTGCCTACGCCGGCCCCATGGAAGCTTACAAACCATTTCTGCGCTCCCTGATTGTGGAGCGGGGCATTCGCCACCTGTTCATGTATGGCGATTTCATCGATCCCCATCGACTGGCGATTGAGCTGGTGAGCGAGATGAATGCCGAGAATGCGCTGCCTCACACCATTGAAGCCTGGGTATTTGAGCTGGGTTATGTACGCCCCAATTTCGTGAGTCTTGAGCTTGAGCGTGTTAACGCTCGCTCCAATCTCAACCGCCCGGTGGATTTCTATCGAAATCTGCCACCGGCGGATGATATTCCCACCGCACCCAGGGATAGCGGCATGCGTTGGCGTAAGTGCTGGAAGACACCCACCTTCATCCAGCATGCCTTCACCCCCTATCCGATCATTAGCGGCCCCCACAAGCTCCAACCAAAACCCTCCTACCTGTGGGCCCAGGTGGCTGGTTTTCTTCGCAAGCACCTCTATCGGATCAGCGAGAGGTCGATTCAGCAGCGCTTGCTGGATGGAACTCCCTATACCCTCGTGCCCCTGCAGGTTTCAAGCGATTCGCAGGTCAGTCTGGGATCGGATTTTGCCGGCATGGAGCCGTTCATTGCTCAGTTAATCGCTTCTTTTGCGCGTTATGCTCCATCGGATCAGCGATTGGCGTTCAAGCATCATCCCCGCGATCGCGGTTACAACCATTATGGAGCCCTGATCAAGGATCTGGCTCGCAAGCACGGCGTGGCGGAACGCGTTCTCTATTTCCACGATGGCGCCCTCGGGCCGATCCTCAAGCGAGCCAAGGCCGTGCTCACCATCAACAGCACAGTTGGGTTGCAGGCTCTACATCACGCCGTGCCCACCAAGGTACTGGGACGCACGTTCTACAACATGCCTGGACTCACGGATCAGCAGCCGCTGCGTGTCTTCTGGGGCTCCCCACAACCCTCAGACCGCGATCTGTTCCGGCGTTTTTATAGCCACATGATCGAAGCCACCCAGATCAATGGCAATTTCGATGGCCGCTTTCCTTTCTCAACCACCTTCAGCGTCTCGCCATCGCTCGGCGTTCATGCCATCGGACCCCGTCCTTGCGGCGTTGAGCTTTTCCAGCGGATGTTCACCCTGGGCAGGGGCTTCGCCACCTACTACCTTCAAGTCCTGGCCCTTGCGTTTGGAGCCCGCCAGTCGGCCCGCCGCCTGCTGGAGCGGGGGTCCCAGCTCGTCCTAGCCGGCTTGGGGGTGGAGGTGCTGATGGAGCGCAGTGGCGAGCTGATCGATCGGCCTCAGATCCATATCGCCAACCATGGGCACCCCCTGGATGTGCTGCTAGTGCAGGGTTACTTCAGGGAAGCCAGCATGACCACGGCTGCCCGCCACCTGCGCTGGATCCTGCCCTTCTTCGCCGCCAGTGCCCGCAATTACGGCCATACCAACCTCGATCATCTCTCCAGCCGCTCCCGCCTCGCTGGCCTGCGTCACCTGCTGCGCGTTCTCGACAAAAAGGGTCGCTTGTTTCTGTTTCCAAGTGGCTCCTTGATCACCCCCATCACCCAGCGGGTTTCTGGAAGTCTCCATGTGCTTGGCCGTCGCAGTGGGGCGGTGATCATTCCCTGGACGATCCGCTACCGGGGTTTCCCGCCCTCCGAGGAAGCAAGCCGCTATCGGCCCTTCAGGCTGATCGTGCAGCGGTTGTTCGGGCCCCAGGCCACGATCCTTTGCGAGCAGGGTGCCACGATTGATCCGAATGAGTTTGCCGATCAGAACTCCCTTTCCCTGCATATTCGTGAGCTCTATGCCGACAAACTTGGTTTGATCAACCTTGCATCGCATTCTCCCAGATAGGAATAAGATAGTTGACCACAAACTCCCTGCTTTGTTTTGGGCGCAGCGCTTTGAGATCACAGTGCATCAGGATTTCGCAAATCTGATTGAAATCGCGGGCTAGGGATAAGCCGATCACCTTGGCATTGCCGAAGCTCATGTACTTCTTCAGCAGTAGCGGCGCACGAAATGGTTCTTGAAAAGTTTGCTCAAGGATCCGCTCAAGTTGACCAAGAGTCTCCGCAACCGGTGGCAGGTCTGTAGAATGACCGCCCTCAGTCAGTAAGGGGAAAGGATGCCGAGCTGGGGGTATGTCATCATCTTCTCCGAATGGTTGTTGCAATAGCGCCGCGAGGAAGCTGCTGCATAATGATTCACTGTGTTGGTGGTGGTTGAACGACACCATGCCCATCAGAGTGGTATGTCCCGTGGCCAGAGGAATGCTCGCCATCGCTCTCAGTAGCATTTGCAGGACTGGGCTGGTGCGTTGGTAGGGCGTGGCGACCAAGGTGCGGCCGATTTCGGCGTAGCTCAGGCCTCGCCTACGCATGACCTGATCCAGACCCGGATAACAGTGCTCTAGGTAGGAATGGCTGCCGTCCCAAGCAGGGCCATGCCAGCGGGAGAGGCTCATGCGCAGGCTCCCTGCCAGGCAGTGCCGCTCTTGATCCAGGATCAGCAGGTGCCAGTAGTGGGAATCCCGACCGTCGAGGTCCATCTGCTCTGGGCCGAGAGGGGAGATCTGCCGATAGGTGCTGGCGCGCAGGGCGCCGACCCAGGAGGCGATGGGACGGAACTGGTGGGGTGAAAGAAAATACGCTGAAAATTGATTTTGATCAAAACATCGTTGATCGGGAAGTTGCGAGCGGATATGGTTGAAGGCAAAGTCCTCCACTTCGGATGCCCTAGCTTTTTCCCTCTCCATCCTCCTACTCTCCCGCTTGGGTGATCACAAGTCAACCGCAAAATGCCTCTTCCTCAACTGCCCGGCATCGGGTTTCCGCAGCAGGGGCAAAGTGTGGTTCTGCTCCATCAAGGCTCTGGCTCGACCATTGACCATTTCTTGCGGGGCCCATTGGAGGCATGGCAGGCTCAGATCATCGAGGTTGATTCCGCTGAGGCTCCAAATCCTCACCTCCAAAAATTGATCATGGCCGCCCATCTTGTCGTGGTGGTGCGCTATTTGCCACGTCATTGGCTTCGGGCCCTCAGGCATGTCCGCAGGGCAGGGATTCGGCTGGTGTATTTGATGGACGACGACCTTCTGGATCCGGCCCTGCTCCCACAACTGCCCGCCGCTTACCGTCAGCGGCTGCGGCAGCGGATCACCCGCCAGCGTTCGCGGGTACCGGAGCTGTGCGACCCCATCTGGGTGACCAGTGAGTTTCTGGAGCGTAAGTATGCCCACCTCGGTGCCCTACCCCTTCCCCTCAGCCCCCATCCCGGTTTGCTGGCAGAGCATCCCCGCCTGCAGCTGGCCTATCTCGGCAGCAGTGTTCACCAGCTGGAGTTTGCCTGGCTGAGGGAGCTCCTCCTCCTGCTGCAGAGTCGCCAGCGGCACACCCATGTGGATGTCTTTGGTGACCTCAGCATCAACCGTCAATTCCGCGACCTGCCCCGCGTGCGGATCCTCCACCCGATGCGCTGGCCCAGCTATCTGGCCGAGACCGGCCAGGGCCGCTGTGATCTGCTGCTGACCCCCTTGCTGGAAAGCCCCCTCAACGCGGCGAGGGCCCCGGTCAAGTTCATCGACGCCGCCCGCTGCGGGGCCGCCGGCCTCTACTCCGATCGCTCGCCCTACCGAGGCTTCATCCGCCCGGGCATCGATGGTCTGCTGCTCGGGGATCGCCAGCAAGAGTGGCTGGAAGCGATCGAGTGGCTGATTCACGATTCTGGTGCCAGGCATCGACTGGCCACGGAGGGTCGACGTCGCGCCCTACAGCTGAGTGGGTCTCCCTGATCCCCGGGCGTTGGGAGAGCGTTGTAGCCGTGGGAAACTCCTCTCACGTTTTCAGCCCAAGCCTGCATGTCACCCTGCGCGGCATTCACAACACGCTGCGGTCAAGGCCTGCTAGTTGCAGGGATCCGCAGGGGTTCGGTCGGCTTGATGTCCGTGGTGGTGCTGCTCGGCGGCAGCGCCGTGGCTCAATCAGCTCCGAAGCCCCCGGCCCCATCGCGGCCAGCGGAGAGGAAGCTGCCTACGGCGTCTTCGATCGACCCCGGCCTGGCGGCCAACCTTCGCTACCGCTTGGGTCCGGGGGACAAGCTCAAGATGGCGGTGTTCCGGATGGAGGGGTACGAGACGGTCGCCGAAGTCCTCAGCGATGGCACCCTCAACCTGCCCAGGCTGGGCAGCGTGCCGGTCTGGGGGTTGAGCCTCGATGAGGCACGCCGGCGCATCACCGCTGGTTACGCCACGATCCTGAGGCGCCCGATCGTGTATCTGGATCTGGTCGAGGCCCGCCCGGTACGGGTGGCCGTGAGCGGCGAAGTGCAACGGCCGGGGCTCTACAGCATCGGCAAGGGTGGAGCGAACCAGCTCAGCAGCAGCGGCCCTGGATCCTCCTCCAGCATCATGATTCAAACGAGCGGCGCGCCGACTCTTCTGGATGCGATCCAGAGGGCCGGAGGTCTCACGGCTTACGGAGATCTTCGCCGCCTCACCGTGCAGCGGCCGAGCGGAGGCCCGGGATCCCCCGTGCGCGTTTATCAGTTTGATTTCCTCAAGGTGCTCTCCGGCAGCGGGTCAGTGACCAACCCACTCCTCTACGACGGGGACAGCATCTCGATTCCCCGCGCCGAGAACCTCAGCGAAACCGAACTGCTCGCCATCGCCTCCTCCACCTTCGCCCCCGACACGATCGCGGTGAACGTGGTGGGCGAAGTGCTGAAGCCCGGCACCCAGAACGTGAAGGCCAACAGCCCGCTCTCCGGCGCCCTGCTCACGGCCGGGGGGCTGACCCGCCGGGCCAATGATCAGACCGTGCGCCTGCTCAGGCTGACTCCCTCCGGCACGATCAAGCAGGCGACCATCCGCTTCAACCCGGCCGCCCCGCTCGGCTCGGTTCAGAACCCACCCCTGCAGCAGGGTGATGTGATCGTGGTCGACCGGCATGGCTGGGCGAAGACCACCGACGGACTGTCCGATGCCCTGGCGCCGATCGGGCCGGTGATCAATGCCGGCTCCCTGTTCCGGCTTCTGGGGCTCTGATCCTGCAAGCCCGTCGGCTCCTACGGGCTGTTGGTGGCCGGCGGGGGATTAGAGGGGGCGGACCCCTTCCCCAAGGCCCGAGGCTTCCAGCCAGCGCCGGATGCCCTCCGGCAGCGCACAGGGTTGCCGCCCGGACGCGGCGATGGCCAGATGACGCGTGAGGCCGTGGGCCACCGGCTGCCCCTCGCGCTCGAAGCTGTAGCGCACCTCGAAGGCCTCGGGCCCCAGGGCTTCGGGCCGCAGGCTGATGTGGAGCAGGTCGCCCGTCAGCAGCGGGCGGCGAAACTCCGCCTGGCAGTAGACGATCGGCAGGGCCACCGCCGGCGAATCGCCGGCCCATTCGGGCCTAGGAAACACCGAGGCGGCTGGCAGGCCGAAGCTCTCCAGGCTCTCTTCATAGGCCTCGTGGCACCAGCGCAGCAGCTGGTAGAAATGCATCACACCGGCGGCGTCAGTGTCGCCGAAGCGCACGCTGCGCTGGAGCTGCAGCCAGGTGGAGGGAAGCAGGGGCGGCATGGAGAGCTTCGGCCGCCTGGGTTCAGCGATCCACCGAGCCCATGATCACGTCGATCGAGCCGAGGATCGCCATGATGTCGGCCACCTTGGCCCCCTTGAGGATGTGGGGGAGGATCTGGAGGTTGTTGAGATCGGCGGCGCGGATCTTGAAGCGCCAGGGGGTGACATCGTCGTTGCCCTGAATGAAGATGCCAATTTCGCCCTTGCCCGACTCAAGACGGGTGTAGAGCTCGCCACTGGGAATCTTGAAGGTGGGGGCAACTTTTTTGGCCACGTACTGATAATCGAAGCCATACGATTCGCCGCCCTTGCCTTCGGCGAGGCGACGGGCCTCCAGGTTTTCGGTGGGGCCGCCGGGAATCATCTGGCAGGCCTGTCGCAGGATCTTCAGCGACTGGCGCATCTCCTCGATCCGCACCCGGTAGCGGGCGAAGCAGTCGCCCTCCTTTTCCCAGGCCACGTCCCACTGAAAGTCGTCGTAGCACTCGTAGTGGTCCACCTTGCGCAGGTCCCAGGGCACGCCGGAGGCCCGAAGCATCGGACCCGAAAGACTCCAATTGATCGCCTGCTCCCGCGTGATCACCCCGAGGCCCTCAATCCGTTTGCGGAAGATGGGGTTGTTGGTGATCAGCTTCTCGTATTCATCGATCTTGGGGCCGAACCAGTCGCAGAAATCGAGGCACTTCTCCAGCCAGCCCCAGGGCAGATCCACCGCCACACCACCGATGCGGAAGAAGTTGTTGTTGATCAACCGCTGGCCGGTGGCCGCTTCCCAGAGGTCGTAGATCATCTCCCGTTCGCGGAAGATGTAGAAGAAAGGGGTCTGGGCGCCCACATCGGCCAGGAATGGGCCCAGCCAAAGCAGGTGGTTGGCGATGCGGTTGAGCTCCAGCATGATCACGCGGATGTAGCTGGCCCGCTTCGGCACCGGGATGTCGGCCAGGCGCTCGGGGGCATTCACCACGATTGCCTCGTAGAACATGCCGGCCGCGTAGTCCATGCGGCTCACGTAAGGCACGAACATCACATTCGTGCGATTCTCCGCGATCTTCTCCATGCCGCGGTGCAGGTAGCCGATCACCGGCTCGCAGTCCACCACGTCCTCGCCATCGAGGGTGACCACCAGCCGCAGCACCCCGTGCATCGAGGGGTGGTGGGGGCCGAAGTTGACCACCATCGGCTCCGTGCGCGTTTCCAGCTGGGTCATGGAGAGGGTGGGCGACGAGCCAGAGCCGTGGTGGACCGGATTCTAGGGAGCCTGCAGGGAGATCAGGCCGGCGGCCACCCAAGGGGCCGTGCGGCTGAGCATCTGCTGATCCCGGGGGCCTGAGGCTCTTCTGCACCACCTGCCGTTAGAATTACAGGCACACGGTCGGGCCATGGGAACCGATCAAGCCCCATCTGCCGCGGCGGCTCAGGCCTGGGCGACTCCCGAGCGCCAACGGTTCAAGGCATCTGAAGGCGATCAGCAGCTTGCTGAATGGTGTGGCGAGGGAATTCAGCTGCGATGCCGGCGGACGGCCTGCCCAGAGCCGTAAAATCAGATGATCTGATTTGACAAGGGAGATACGACCTCACCCCAGGTGAAGCTGCCTCAATACAAGTTTCACGACAGTGTGTATATCTTTCCAGCCTTTTTATCAAGGCCTGATCCGTTCGAAGCCTTCACCCCATGACAACGGAACAGGCTGCTGTGTCCCTGGCCGCTGAGGATCGCGTCGCCCTGATCACGGGCGCCTCCCGCGGCATCGGCCTGGCGACAGCACGCTCGCTGGCGCAGCGTGGCTTCAGGATCGTGATCACGGCGCGGCAGGAGTCGGATCTGGCCCAGGCTGTAGCCGATCTTCGAGAGCTGCATCCCAGCGTCATCGCCTTCGCCGGTGACTGCTCCGATCCCGGCGTGGTGAACGATTTGATCGGCTCGATCCAGCGGGATTTCGGTCGCCTGGATGTGGTGGTGAACAATGCCGGAGGAAGCCACCACGGGCGTCCGCTGGAAACGGTGTCCGCCGGGGATTGGGACCGGACACTGGGCCAGAACCTCATGGCCGCTGCACGGGTCAGCAGCGCGGCTCTGCCGTTGCTGAAACGAAGCCCGGGCGGATCGATCGTCAATGTGGCGTCCCTGGCCGGTCGCCAGCATTCGCTGGTGGCCTCCTGTGACTACGCCGCTGCCAAGGCCGGCCTGATCGGCTTCACGCGGCAACTGGCTCTGGAACTGGCACCCTGGCAGATCCGGGTCAACGCGGTCGCGCCCGGTCTGACCGCCACAGCACGGGTGGAGGCTCGCTGGCAGCAGCTCCCGGCCGAGGATCGGGAACGACGTCTTGATCGGATTCCCCTGGGACGGACCGGCACTCCCGAGGAGATCGCCGCCGCGATCGTGTTTCTGGCCTCCGATGAGGCGAGCTACATCACCGGCGCCACGCTGGATGTGAACGGTGGGGCGTTCATGGGATGAGCCTCACCGTTGCCGACCACCTGGCCCGCAGCCTGGTTGCGCGCGGTTTCCATCGCTGTTTCGGATACCTGGGTTACCACGTCGAACCGTTGCCCCAGGCCCTGCTACGCATCGGCCTTGATGTGGTGATCGCCGCGTCCGAAACCGGAGCGGGCTTCATGGCCCAGGGGTGGTCCCTGGCCAGCGGTCGGGCAGGCCTGGTGTTCTGCGCGGGTGGTCCAGGCCTGGCGATGCTGATCCCGGCCCTGCAGGCGGCCCGGGCGGAGGGCTTCCCGCTGCTGGCGATCATCGGACAGACCAGCACGACCGGTCTGCCGTCCTTCCAGGACACCGGCGCGCTCGGCAGCCGCGACCGGGAACTCCTGGATGCCCTGCAGATCCCTGGTTTGCAGATCGGCAGTCCTCAGGAACTGCCAGCAGGGCTTGATCTTGTCTGCGATGCCCTGGCTGCAGGCCGGCCCGCTGCGCTCACGATTCCCGCCGACATCCTGGCGGCTCCCTGGTCCGCGATCGATGGGCAGAGCCTGCTGTCTCGGCACGCGTTCGATTGGCACCGCCCGTTGACCGGCTGGGCGGTGCCCGCCGACCCTTTGTCCGTCGCCCAGCAGCCGACTGGGCCCGGCGGCTACCGAGCCGTGGTGCGGGCCCTCCTGGCGACCTTCCCCTCCGGGACGCTCTGGTTCGGCGATGCCGGCCAGGCCCGCCATGCCATGCGGATGGAATTCGAGGGGCGGGGCCTGCCTCTGTTCGATTGTCCCCAGAGCGGTCCGATGGGCTGGGCGATCGCCGCTGCGATCGGCGCCGCCTTCCATGACGTCGAACGGCCCGTGTGCTGCTTCACGGGCGATGGCAGCGCCCAGATGCTCGCTGTTGAGTGGGTAACGGCGGTCCAACACCATCTGCCGATCACCTTTGTGCTTGCCGTCAACCGTGTGCTCGGGGGCCCCTATGGGCGGCTGCAGGCATCCGGGGCCCAGTGCCTGAGCCATCTGCCCCCTGTCGACTGGTGCGGCCTGGCAGCTTCGATGGGTTTGCCGGCCCGTCGGGTCGAAGGCGCCCAGGAGATCGCGGCGGCGCTGGAGGCTCTGCCGCCCCGGGGCCCAAGGCTTCTCGAGCTTCCCCTGCCGGCCCGCGATCCTGAGGTGGTGGCTCCTTACAGCCTCAGCCCCTCCGTCTCCTGATGAAGCTATCCAGGAACATCCCTGAGGCGCTTCAGATCTGGCGGGATCAGGACCCGCAGGCACCAGCCCTCTGTGGCAACAAGGGCCCCTGGCTGTCGAGGGCGGATCTGGGGCATCGCCTCCAAGAGGGCCGCAGGGTGCTGCGACAGGCCGGGCTGAGCGCTTCCGAGCGGGTGGCGGTGCTCATGCCCCAGGGTCTGGATGGGGCCGTCGTGGCCCTGCAGGTTGCTGGGGCCTGCAGCCTGGCGCCCCTGCGCGCCGGCACCCCGGCGGAGCGTTGGCCTGCTGTGCTGCAGGGGCTGGCGCCGGCGGCCGTGGTGCTCGCCCAGGGGTGCGAACCGGCGCTGGTGGCCGCGGCCGAGGTTCTGGGGATCCCGCTGCTGGATCCGGAGCTCCTGTCCAATCCCGCTGCCGAGGGCCAGCCCGAATGGGAAGGAGAGGGGGAGCGCGCCGGGGAATCCATCGTGATCGCCACCTCCGGAACCACCGGGGTGCCGAAATGGGTCTGTCACAGCCAGGCATCCCTGCTTGAGGGGTGTGGGGCGACGGCCCGCTCCCTCGCCCTCAGCCCCGACGACAGGACGCTCCTGGCCCTGCCCCTGCATCACGTGCACGGGCTGGTTTCCGCTCTGCTCATGCCCCTGGCCAGTGGCGGCAGCGTGGTGGTGGCTGAAGGCTTCGACCCCGCCGAGGCGCTGGCCTGCCTGGCGGAGCACGGGATCAGCTGGATCAGTCTGCCGCCCGCCATGCATCGCGCCCTGCTCGATCAGCACGGCCACACGCCTCTGGCTGCCGGGCATCGCCTTCGTTTTCTGCGCTCCGGGGCGATCTCTCTTCCCGGCCGCTTGATCGACGCGCTGCGCAGCGCCTTCGGGGTGCCGGTGATCGAGGCCTACGGCATGAGCGAGTGCCCCCACATCTGTGGCAACCCGATCGATGCGCCTCGGCTCGGGTCCGTGGGCAAGCCGGTGGTGGAGGAGTTGGCGGTGGTCGACGGGGCAGGCGAGCCGCTGCCGGTGGGCGCCTGGGGGCAGGTGGTGGTGCGGGGCCGGCCGGCGATGGCGGGTTACCTCGGCGCCGAGCAGGCCACCGCCGCCGCCTTCCGCGATGGCTGGCTGCAGACCGGCGATGAAGGCCGGCTGGATCCTGCGGGGTATCTCGAGCTGCGCGGTCGCCTCAGTGAGGAGATCAACCGGGGCGGACTCAAGGTGACCCCTGCCGTGGTTGACGCGGCGCTGCTGCGGCGTCCCGGTGTGCGCGAGGCGATGGCCTTTGCACTGCCCCATCCAACCCTGGGTGATGACCTGGCGGCAGCGGTGGTGCTGCAATCCGGCGCCGGGCTCGATGAGCAGGAGCTGCGGCGTCATGCTCTGCAACTCCTGGCCCCCCATGAGGTGCCGAGCCGCATCGTGGTGGTGGAGGCGTTCCCAAGGGGGCCGACCGGCAAGGTGCAGCGGAGCTGTCTCGCCGAAGCCTTCGCAGCAGCGCTGGCCCCACTGCACGAAGAGCCCCGCGGCGCGCTGGAGGATCAGATCGCGGCCACCTTCTCGGCCGTGCTGGGGCAGCGGCAGCCGGGGCGCCATGCCAACTTCTTCCAGCTGGGGGGGGATTCCCTCTCCGGCATGCGGGTGATCCAGGCCCTGGAGCAGCAGCTGGGCCTCTCGCTGCCGCCATCGCTGCTGTTTGCCTGCCCCAGCCCCCGCAGCCTGGCGGAGCGGCTGGCACCGATGCGCAACGCCCGTTCAGGCCTGGAATGCGAGAACCAGGATCTCTGCGCAGACCCAGGCGAGCCGAAGCGGATCCCCACCGCTCAGCCGTTGGCCGGCGTCTGGCCAGCAGGTTGTGAGGCCTTCCCCGCCTCCCACGCCCAGGCGCGCCTCTGGTTCCTGCATCAGCTGGAGCCGGATCTCACCGCCTACCACCTGCCCACCCTCTGGCGGCTCAGCGGTGCGCTCGACGTGGCTGCTCTGGAGCAGGCCCTGGGGGCGTTGATCGAGCGCCATCCCACCCTCCGCACCTCCTTTCAGCTGCGGAACAGTGAGCTGGTTCAGATCGTTCACCCTGCCGCTCCCTTTGCCCTGGAAGCGGAAGCGTTGGCTGCCAGGCATCCTGCTGCGGTGATCCAGCAGTGGCTGGAGCAGGAGCTCCTCATGCCCTTTGATCTCACAGCCGGCCTGCTGCTGCGGGCCAGGTTGCTGGAGGTGGATGGCCAGGAGCATCTACTGCTGATCAACCACCACCACATCGCCTCCGACGGCTGGTCGCGCTCGGTGCTGAGTCGCGATCTGGCGGAGCTCTACAACGCCCACTCCAGCGGCCGCTCAGCTGATCTCCAGCCCCTCCCGGTGCTTTATCAGGACTACGCGGCCTGGCAGCGCCAACGCCTGGGCGGCAATCGGCTCCGAAAGCTGAAGCAGTATTGGGTTGCCCAGCTCATGGATCTCGAGCCGCTGGAGCTGCCCACCGATCGGGCGCGGCCGGCGATGCCCTCCTACCGGGGCGAAAGCGTGGGCTTCCGGATCGAGCCGACGCTGCTGGAGCCATTCGAGGAGCTCTGCCGTATTGAGGGCGCCACCCTGCAGATGGGGCTCCTGGCCCTGGTCGCCCTGCTGCTCCATCGCACCAGCAGCCAGGACGACTTCGCCATCGGAGTGCCGATCTGGGGCCGCAACCATCCCGATCTCGAATCCCTGATCGGCTTCTTCATCAACACCCTCCCCATACGCCCAAGGTTTGAGGCTCGCCAGAGCTTCCGGAAGCTGCTGGCTCAGGTGCGGGACAGCTCGATCGGTGGATACGACCACCAGGAGCTGCCTTTCGAGCTGATGGTGGAGGCGCTCAACCTTCACCGGGACACCAGCCGCAACCCGCTCGTGCAGGTGACACTGCAGCTGATCGAGCTGCCGGGGGCGAGCCTCCAGATGCTGGACGGTCTGGAAGCGGAGCCACTCCCTTGTGGCCCCGAAACCTGCCGGTTTGATCTGGAGTTCGTGCTGCGTCGGGCTCCGCGCGGCGGACTGAATGGTCAGATTCTTTTGGCCACGGATCTGTTCAACGCCGATCGCATCGAGCGGCTGAGCACCCACCTAGTCACGTTGCTGGCTTCGGCGCTGCAGGCACCCGATGCTCCCGCCAGCAGCCTCCTGCTCCTCCCCGCAGCCGAGGGGCAACGGATCGAACTATGGCAGCAGGGCCCCAGCCTCACGGTGCCGGCGCTGTGCGTTCACCAGCTGTTCGACCTGCAGGTGGAACGCTCCCCCGACGCCATCGCTCTGGTGTTCGCCGATCAGGCGCTCACGTACAGCGAACTCAACGCCCGAGCGAACCGTCTGGCGCACGTCCTGATCGATCGGGGCGTCGGGCCCGAGGTGATCGTGGCGCTGGCGCTGGAGCGCTCGATCGAGCTGGTGGTTTCTCTGCTGGCGATCCTCAAGGCCGGTGGTGCCTACCTCCCCCTCGACCCCGCCTGGCCCCTGCAACGCCTTGGGCAGATCCTTGAGGATGCAGCTCCCGCCGTGGTTATCAGCACCGCCGGCTTAGAGATCCCCTGCGGCACCGATCGGCAACCGTCGCTGCTGCGCCTGAGCGATCACGCCCTGGGGCTTGACGGCCGGCCGGCTTCCAATCCCCTCTCGCGAGAGCATCACCCTCCCCAACTCGCTTACATCACCACCACCTCCGGCTCCGCGGGAAGGCCCAAGGGGGTGCTGATCGAGCATCGCGGCATCCTGCGGCTGCTGGATCCCACCAATCCCTATGCGATCAGCAGCGGTGATCGGGTGCTGCAGCTGGCGCCGCTGTCGTTCGATGCGGCCACGTTTGAGATCTGGGGTGCCCTGCTCAACGGCGCCACCCTGGTGATGGCGCCACCGGGGCAGCTTTCGCTGCAGGAGCTGGCTGGCTTGCTGCGCCAGCAGCGCATCTCCACCCTCTGGCTCACCGCCGGCCTGTTCCAGGCCATGGTTGAGGACCAACCAGAAGCACTGGCCAGCGTGCGCCAGATCCTGGCGGGTGGGGATGTGCTCGCCCCCGGCGCGGTGCACGCCGCCACCGTGGTGCGGGTGCTGGATCGCGATGGCCATCCCTGTCCGATCGGTGTGCCTGGTGAGCTCCACATCGGCGGAGCGGGACTGGCGCGGGGGTATCTCAACAACCCCGGGCTCACCGCCGAGACCTTCATCGCCGATCGGTTCGCGCCGGATTCCCCAGCGCGTCTGTATCGATCCGGTGATCTGGTGTCGTGGAATCCCGACGGCACCCTGGCCTTCCACGGCCGTATTGATCAGCAGATCAAGCTGCGGGGCTTCCGCATTGAACCAGGCGAGATCGAGGCATCCCTGCTCGACCATCCTTCCGTCGCCCAGGCGGTGGTGGTGCTGCGCAAGGACGATCCCGCCAACCCGCGGCTGATCGCCTATTGGGTGCCGCAGGTGGTGAAGCCATCGGAGCCAGCCGATGCCGCCGATGGCGGGGTGGCCGCTGCGGCTGGTTGCGTGGCCATGGGGCCTGCCCCTGATCAACTACGCGCCTTCCTCGCCGAGCGTCTGCCGGATTCGATGGTGCCCGCAGCGTTTGTGGAGCTGGAGGCCCTGCCGCTGACCCCGAACGGCAAGGTGGATCGCAAAGCCTTGCCAGCACCATCCTTCTCGGGAGACGAGCAGCAGCGCGTTGAACCCTCCACGGATCTGGAGCGCCAGCTCCATGCCATGTGGGCTGAGGTGCTCGGCCATGGCGACTTCGGCATCACCGACAACTTCTTCCACATCGGCGGCCATTCCCTCGCCGCCGCCCGGCTGATCCAGCGGATCAGCGATTCCGGGATCGCCGAGATCGGCGTCGCCGCTCTCTTCCAGCACCCCACCATCGCCGAACTTGTCCAGCTGAGCGGCGGCGAGCGGCCCCACGATCCCCGCCGCTCTCTCGTCACCCTGCAGTCCCGCGGCGAGGCCCCTCCTCTGTTCGTGATCCATGGCGGCGCCGGCGATGTCTTCGTGTTTCTTGCCCTCGCCAAGGCCCTGGCCCCTGATCGGCCGGTCCATGGCCTGCAGGCGATCGGCCTCGATGGCAACTTGCTGCGCCACACCAGCGTGGAGCAGATGGCCGCCGCCTATGCCGCCGAGATCCGCGCCTTTCATCCCAGCGGGCCTTATCACCTGATCGGTTATTCCGCCGGTGGCTGGTATGCCCATGCTGTGGCCGCCGAACTGCTGCGCCTCGGCGGCTCCATCGGCCTCTTTGCCGTGGTGGATACCGGCGCCACCGCCGATCTGCATCGCCGCGTGCGGGCACCGATGGTGGCCGGCCACCTGCTGCGCCGCCTGCCGCTGAGGCTGCGGGAGTTGGTCGACACGGGCCCCAGCCAACTGGGTGGCTTCCTGCACCAGCGCGCCAGCGCTATGCGTTTCCATCTGGTCGGCATGCGGCGCCAGCAACCCATCAACGTGCCGGAGGATCTGGAGAGGCGGGCCGTGAATCCCACCCTGCTCAACCATTCCGACTACTACGTGAAGGTTCAGACCCTCTACCGACCACCCAGGCTGCCGGTGGCGGTGGATGTGATCTCGACCCGTTCCACCAGGCTGCAGAAGGAGTGGGTCTGGCGCTTCTATGCCCGCCGGGGTGTGCGCTGGCATCCCGTGCTGGATCGCCATGATGATTTCTTCAATGCCGCGCTAATGCCACCGCTGGCTGATTTGCTCAGTCAAAGGCTGCGGGAGATCGAGGCGGGGAGCACAACGGCTCACCCCCGATCTCCTGCGCCCTGAACGTTGGTACGCAGGGCGTCATGGGCACGCGCATCTGCTGACATCCAGGCACAATCCCCACATCAAACGGCATCTCTGGCGCGCCATGGCTTGTGGGGGTGTGGTCGTTCGCCAGTTGTTCGAGGAGCATCACTACTTCCACCACTTGTCCCTGGCAGGGCCAGTGGCCGCTGCCATCGTCAGGCCTTGGCTCAGATTGAGCAGGCTGAAAGCTCATGCCATGCCCCCGCGGATCCTTGCTGGTCAATCCCACGGGCCTGTGAGCCAGCCCCGGAAGGCGTTCAGTTCACCCCGCAGCTCCGGCCAGAGGGAGAGGGCAAGGGTGCGCAGCCGCTCCACCGGCTCTGGTTGGAGCTCGTAGGCATAGAGATGCCGCACCAGGTGGCGGAAGCGCAGCAACTCCTGCAATGAAGCGATGGAGGCCTCATGAAGCACGACGGGCCGCTCCTGAGAGGGCTGGCCCATGCGCTCGAGGAGTCGCCGATGCCAATCCTGCCCGTCGGGGGTGCCGCCATGGAGCACCCGGCTGATCTGCAGGAAGCACCGTTCGATTCCGGTGTAAAAGCTCTGTAGGCGCAGGGCTGCAGCGTCGATTCGCAGGCGATCGCCCGCCACGTCTCCCAGGGCAGCCAGGCTGTCCACTAGGGCATCGAGCTTGCGTTCCTCCACGGCCAGATCCAGGGCTAGATCACGTAGTTGCTGGGGAGAGGGGGCCGCCATGGTTTCAGGTGAGGGCCATGGCCTGCCGCCGCAGGCGTTCTTGCCAGTGGCACGGCAGATCCTCCCAGCGCGCCAGGTCGATGGCGATGCCCTCCTGGCCGGCGTTGGCCAGGGATTGATCCACCACACCCTCCACAAGGCCCAACGCCTCCAGCTGGGCAGCGGCGGGCAGGCCCTCCACCACCAGATCCAGATCGGAGTGGCGCCGAAAGGAGCTGGCCTCACGCGCCGAACCAAACAACCAAACCCCCTCCAGCCCCGGCCAACGTTCTCTCAGGGCCTCCGCGGCCCGGCCCGCTGCCAGCAGCAACCGTTGCCGCCGTTCCTCCACAAGCCCCTGCTCCTGGCCCCAGCGCCGTTGCAAGTGCTCGTGATGAAGATCAACGGCAGCCATGGGAAAACGTTAAGGGAGTCCGCCAGTTGTTGAATGTCCAGCGCGAGGACCCAGGCGGTGAGACCCTGATGCCATCCACCTTGGGCAAGCCGCCGTGCCCAGCGCAGCTCGTTGAGGAAAGACGGTATGACCAGCCCCTTCATCCACCAGAGCGTCCTGGCCGCCGAGGTGGTGGAGGCCTTCGCCGGTTATCCCCCGGGTGATCTCGGTGGAGCCCCCCCCCTCCTGATCGACTGCACCCTCGGCGGCGGCGGCCACAGCGCCCTGCTGCTGGAGGCCCTTCCCAAATGGCAGCTGATCGGCCTCGACCAGGACCCAACCGCCCGGGCGGCGGCAGCCGCGCAGCTGGCGTCCTACGGCGACCGGGTGCGGATCGAGGCCGCCAACTTCGGCACCTGGGCGCCGCCGGCGCACCAGCGCGCCGTGGCGGTGCTGGCGGATCTGGGCGTGAGCAGTCCCCAGCTGGATCGGGCCGAGCGGGGCTTCAGCTTCCGCGCTGAGGGGCCGATCGACATGCGCATGAATCCCGAGGCGGGCGAGAGCGCCGCCGAGCTGCTTGATCGGCTGGAAGAAGGGGCGCTGGCGGACCTGCTGTTTCAGTTCGGCGAGGAGCGCCTCTCGCGACGGATCGCCCGGCGGCTGGTGGCCGAACGGGAGGCGAAGCCCTGGCGGGAGCGCAGCACCGGCGAGCTGGCCTATGCCGTGGCCGGTTGCTATCCACCGAAGGCCCGCCACGGCCGCATCCATCCCGCCACCCGCAGCTTCCAGGCGTTGCGCATCGCCGTGAACGATGAGTTGGGCGCCCTGGAGCGGCTGCTGCGCCATGCCCCCGACTGGCTGGAGCCCGGCGGCCTGCTGGCGATCATCAGCTTCCATTCGCTCGAAGACCGATTGGTGAAACAGGCCTTCCTGGCCGACGGGCGGCTGGAGCGGATCACCCGCCGGCCGTTGGTTGCTGATCCGGCCGAGGCGGAGGCCAATCCCCGCAGCCGTTCCGCCAAGCTGCGGGTGGCCCGCCGCTTGCCATGACCCTTCCCGAATCCCTTCCTGCTCTGCTGCACGGGCTCAGGCACGGACCTCTCCTGGTCGGGCCGTCGTTTCTGATTCACCCGGCGGCCCTGGCCCTGCCCTCGCTGCCCCCCCTCCCCTGGCACCCCTCTTTACCGGGGCTGCACCGGGCCGATCTGGCCTGGTGGGGTGCCCTGCTGATCCAGCTCCTGGCGATTCCTGGCACTCTGCTGCCGGTGCTGCCGGGCCTGGCCCTGCTGCCCCTGGGGGCCCTGGTCTGGTGCTTGGCGGTGGGGTTCGCCGCCGGCTGGCCCACCCTTGCCCTCGCGTTGCTGCTGCTGCTGCTGGGCTGGGGTGCCGATGCCCTCGGCCTGGTGCTGGGCGCGGCCCGCATGCAGGCCACCCGCTGGGCCTACATCGGCTCGGGCATCGGCCTGTTGGTGGGTTTGCTGGGCCTGTTGCCGGCCCTGCCGGTGGGCGGACCGCTGGTGGGTGCCCTGGTGGGGCCGTTGCTGGGGGCCAGCGTGGGGGAACTGTTGAGTGCCCCCACCTCCCTGGGGCCCCTCGGCCTGCTGCGCCTGAAGCGCTCCCTACTGGTGGGCCTGGCGGTGGTGGCCGGCATGCTGGTGAGCCGCTTCGCCCAGTTCCTGCTCTCCCTGGTGGGTGTGGTCGGATTCGTGCTGCTGAGCACCGGGGTGTTCGGCTGATCCGCTAGGGCTGTTGAATGAAGGCTGCTGAATCAACGTCGCCGGCCCGTCTTGGCTGGCGATTGGATCTTCAGACCGACTCCGCCTTCACCAGATGGCGATAGGCCGCGGTGGAGATGCAGCTGCTCACGGGCCAGGCCACCATCAAGCCCATGCCAAAGGTCACCAGGCCCATGGCGAGCAGCAGGAGCTTGATCACCCCTAGCAGCAGCAGCAGCAGCCACTGGGGATCCACCAGGCCGCGACCCCGCTGCACGGTCGCCATCCCGGTGCGGTTCTCCAGCAGGGCGATCTGGGAGATGAATTGCTGGTTCACGCCGTAATACAGCAGGGCCACGAGCATCAGCCCCAGCAGCAGGATCACCAGCAGGCCCACCAGCAACAGCGGCAGTCCGAGGGTGGCCTCCGTGAGTTGGAGGCCGCCCCGCTCCAGCAGCCAGGCCACCCCGATGGCCCCCGCCAGCACCACCACCACCACCAGCAGCGGGATCGACAGCAGGGTGGTCAGGGCGATCCAGGCCCCGAACACCCGGCGGAACCCCAATCCATCCCAGCGCAGCAGGCTTCCCAGGGTGGGACGTTCCCCCGCCAGGGCCTGCCAGGCGCCCCTGACCATGCCCACATTCCCCCAGCAGCTCACCGCCAGGCTGGCGGCCAGACCCACCAGGAACAGCAACCAGTCGCCAACCCCCAGGGTTTCGCCCCGGGCACCCCGCAGCACCTGCTCCTGAAGCGGCTGCAACAGGATCTGTAACCCGGTGAGCAGCAGGGCGAACAACACGAAACTCCAGGGAGCCCTGCAGAACGCTGTCCAGCCGTCGTGGACGGCATCCCCAATGTTGAGGCGCTTCATGGCGGGCCCGCCGAAGCCTCCGCTGCTGGGCGCCATCATCAGAACGCTTGGAACTACAAGGCTAGGGAGTGCGGCGAAGCTCGGCCACCGCTCCGTCCACGGCGGCGATGGCGGCCGTGACCTCCGCGGCCTGCGTGGCGCGGCCCAGGCCGAAGCGGATCGAGGCGGCCGCCTCCTGGCGGCTGCGCCCCAGGGCCGCCAACACATGGGAGGGGCTTCCCTGGCTGCAGGCCGACCCGCTGCTCACCGCCAGGTGGCGCCGCAGCAGCTGGTGCAGGCGGGTGCCATCCACCCCCCCCACGCCCACGTTCAGGTTGTGGGCCAGCCGCGCGCTGGGATGGCCGTTGAGGGTCATGCCGCCGAGGGCTTCGAGGGCTTCCCAGAGCTGGTCCCGCAGGGCCCCGAGCCGTTCGGCCCGGGCCTCCCGGTCGGCCAGGGCCAGCTCCAGCGCCGCCCCCAGGCCCACCACCAGGGGCACCGGCACGGTGCCGGCCCGCAGGCCGCCCTCCTGGCCGCCGCCATGCTGCTGGGCGGCCAGCGCCACCCCGGGGCGGCGCACCAGGGCCCCCACTCCCTTGGGGCCGTAGAGCTTGTGGCCGCTGATCCCCAGCAGGTCGATGCCCAGCTCCTCCATGGCCAGGGGGATGTGGCCCACGGCCTGGGCGCCGTCGCAGTGGAACAGGGCACCCCGATCGCGGCAGAGGGCCCCAATGGCAGCCAGGGGCTGCAGCACGCCGATTTCATTGTTGGCGGCCATCACCGACACCAGCAGGGTGTCGGGGCCCACGGCGGCGGCGAGTTGCTCCAGGTCCACCAGGCCGTCGGGCTGCACCGGCAGCACGGTGAGGGGGAAGCCGCGGCGGGCCAGCCAGGCGAGGGGATCGAGCACGGCCCGGTGCTCGGTGGCCAGGGTCACCAGGCCCCGGCGGCGCTCGCGCCGCTCCTCGGCGGCCTCGGCCACGCCCTTGAGGGCCAGGTTGGCGGCCTCCGTGGCGCCGCTGGTGAAGATCACCCCCTCGGCTCTGCCGCCTACGGCGGCGGCCACCCTGCTGCGGGCCAGTTCGAGGGCGGCGGCGGCCTCCAAAGAAGGCCGGTGCAGACGGCTGGAGGGATTGCCGAAGTGGTCGTTCCACCAGGGGGCCATGGCCGCCACCACCGCCGGATCGCAGGGGGTGGTGGCGTGGTGGTCGAGGTAGGCGAGCATGGGCCCATGCTGGCAAGGCCATGGCCAACCCCGCCATTCCCATCCCCCCCTTCACGGCCGCCCCGGGCCGGCCCAATCCTCGCCGCGGCGCCCCTGCCCGCTGGCTGGGGCTTGCCCTCCTGGTCCTGGCGGCGGGGTCCCTGCGGGCGGAACCGGCCCCGAGGCCAGCCGATCTGCTGGTGGTGCAGGAAAAAAACACCTTCCAGGGGCCTGAAACCATCGGTGTCTATGGCCGGGTGGTGGAACCGGGGCGACCGGGGCAGTGGCGGATCAAGCTCTGGCGCGAAAAGGTCGATCGGCTGGTGCTTGATTCCGAGTCGATCGACTGCCGCCCGGGCCATGCCACCCGCATCGGCAGCGTCGACAACCGGGTGGTGGTGCAGACCCTCAATCCCGGTGGGCTGATCACCCCGGCCAACCGCCTCGACCACCTGATCTGGTGGGCCACCTGCGCCCCGGACCAGGCCGGTCGGGATCCGGAGCTGCTCACGCCCGTGGCCCGCCGCCTTGGTTTCGATGGCCAGCAGCAGGAAAGCCTGATCGTGTTGCCCGGCCAGGCCCGGCCCCACCCCTGAGGCCCCACCCCAGAGGCCCTGCCTATGGGGTGCCCAAAGCGGCCCGCCTCGATAGATTTCCGCCCATGGTCAACCCTCCCCCCACCGGCGCCGCCGGCCTGCCCGATCCCGAAGCCGCCGCTGCGGAGGTCGTCCCCGCTGCACCGGTGCGGTTGCTCCTGGTTGACGACGAACCGGGCTTGCGCACCGCCGTGAAGGCCTACCTCGAAGACGAGGGCTTTTTGGTGACCACCGCCAACGATGGCGAGGAGGGCTGGACCACGGCCCAGACCCTGATGCCCGATGTGGTGATCACCGACGTGATGATGCCCCGCTGCGATGGCTACGGCCTGCTCAAGCGACTGCGGGGCGATGAGCGGCTGGGGGGCACCCCGGTGATCTTCCTCACCGCCAAGGGCATGACGGCCGACCGCATCGCCGGCTTCCAGGCCGGCGCCGATGACTACATCCCCAAGCCCTTCGATCCCGATGAACTGGTGGCCCGGGTGCGCAATGTGGTGCGCCGCCAGGAGCGCCTGCTGGCCGAGGCGGCCCGCTTCGCCGACGCCGACATCGGCGCCATGGCCAAGCAGATCACCGAGATCCGCTCGATGCTCGGCACCGGCGGCGTCAAGAAGGCCACCCCCGATGTGAAGCTCGACTTCACCCCCCGCGAGGCCAGCGTGCTGCAGCTGGTGGCCGAGGGAATGATGAACAAGGAGATCGCCCGGCGGCTGGAAACCTCGATCCGCAACGTCGAGAAGTACGTGAGCCGCCTGTTCATCAAGACCGGCACCGCCAGCCGCACCGAGCTGGTGCGCTTTGCCCTTGAACACGGCTTGGTGGAGTGAGGTGCTGGGCGGCGCCGGCGTACCCCTGCCTCAGGGCAGATCGCTGGCGTGCTCCGCAGCGTTGATCCAGCTCTCCCCGGCAGGCCCATGCCAGGGCCCCTTGGGATGACCCTAGGCAGCAGGCGATCGGCGCCCCCTGGCTGGCTACCTGAGGCCCCCAACCAGGGTTGGATCTACCGCGACCGGGTAACGCCCGAGCAGGCGGGGATGGCGGCGAGCGCGTTCTACGCCGGCCGCCACCGTCATTCGGATCGGGCCACCTGGGGGGTGCGCCTGGCGCTTGGTGAGATCCGGCGCAACGGCCAGGTGCTGCTGGAGGATTCCCTTTTGGATGCCGGCGACCGGCTGGCCTGGCACCGCCCCCCCTGGCTGGAGGGCGCCGTGCCGGCCACCTGGGCCGTGGTCTACGACGACGGTGACCTTCATGTGATCGATAAACCCGCCGGGCTGCAGGTGCTGCCGGCCGGCGGCTGGCTGGAGCACACGGTGCTGCGGTTGCTGGAGGGGCGCCTTGGCGGGGAGGGGCCGGGCATCCCTCGGCCGGTGCACCGGCTGGGGCGGTTCACCAGCGGCTTGCTGGTGTGTGCCCGCCGGCCGCAAACGCGGGCCTGGTTGAGCGCCCGCCTGCGGGAGAGCACGGCCGCTGGGCTGGGCAGCCCCGCTACCCCCCAGGAGACGGAGGCGCCCAACGCTGGTGCGGCAGATGGTTGGGATCGGGCCGTCCGTGCTGACGGTGCTTTCAACCCGGAGGGGGACGGTGGTGTGGGCGGCGAAGGCGACCTGGCTGGCCCGGTGGCCGAGGGTGGTTGCCGCAAGCTCTACCGGGCCCTGCTGGTGCCCGGGGTGCTGGCGCTGGAGCCGGGGGAATCGCTGCCGATCTCCACGCCGATCGGTCGTCGCCCCCATCCCCAGCTGGGCCAGATCTGGTGCGCCGCTGATGGCAGCCACAGCGGCGACCTCGCCGCCCGCAGCACCCTCACCCTGGAGGAGCGCGCCGCCGGTGCCGACCTGGTGCAGGTGGCCATCGCCAGCGGCCGCCCCCATCAGATCCGCATCCACTGCGCCGCGGTAGGGGCCCCCCTGCTGGGGGATCCCCTCTACGGACCTGGCGGGTTAGCGGCCGCGGCGGCCCGCCCCGGTGATGGGGGCTACCGATTGCAGGCCTGGCGTCTGTCGTTGGAACGGCCTGGAGGGGGGCGGTTGGAGCTGGAGGCGCCGCGGGCGTTGGGGCGGTGAAACTCAACGGCCCGATGGGTTAGCGGGCCACGTCCAACGGGCAACGCTGGACAGGGTTGTTTCGCCGCGACCATGGCGCCTAGCTGGTCTCCATTCGCCCCTGCTGCTCTGATGGGTCCCGTCCACCTCGCTTTGCAGCATCCGGCCATGGCCACCGCCGTTGAGGATCCCAGGGCCCTGAAGCGCTCCCTCGGCACCCTGCCGCTGATCGCCCAGTCGCTCGCTGGCATTGGCCTCACCCTTACGGCCGTGGTCAACATCCCGTTGATCGTTGCCACCGCCGGTACCAGCACCTGGATCTGCTATCTGATCGCCGCTTTGGCGGTTGTGCTGGTCAGCGAGACCCTGCTGCTGTTTCGCCGCCATCCGTCCGGCGCCGAGGGCATCGCTGCTTTTGTGGCCCTGGGGCTGGGGGAGGCCTGGGGGGGCATGGCCGCCTGGGGGCTGTTGCTGGCCTATGGCAGTGCTGCCGTCTGTTGTCTGGCCGTGTTTGGCCAATACTTCGATGGCCTCCTGCGCCGGCTCGACCTGACCCTGCTGCCGGTGCTGGGATTCGTGGCCGGAGCCCTGATCTGTCTGGTGCTGGCCCGTCGCAACGCCCGCCTGTCGGGCTTCCTGATGCTGGGCACCGAGGCGATTTCCACCACGATCGTGCTGGGACTCTGTGCCGTATTGGCGCTCAAAGGGGCTGGAGGGGCCGCCGCTGCCACCCCTTTGCAGACCTCAGCGATCCCGCAGCAGGTGAGCTCCGGGCTGGTGATCGCCCTGCTCAGCTTCGCCGGGTTCGAGAGTGCGGCAACCCTCGGTGCCGAAGCCCTCGACCCGGAGCGTTCCGTGCCCCGGGCCTTGCGCAGCTCGGTGCTGATCACGGCGGCGGTGTTTCTGGTCTGGAGTTATTTGCTCACCCTGGGGCTCGAACAGTTGCCGGTGGCCGTGCGCCAAGGCCCGGAGGCCCTCCCCGCCTTGGCCGATCACCTCGGCCGACCGGGTGCCGGCGTGATGATCGAGATCGGCGCCTTGCTTTGCACGTTCGGCAGCAGCCTCGCCCTGCTGAGTTGCCTGGGGCGTGTTGGTTTTGCCCTGGCTCGCCAGGGGGTTCTCCCCCGTCGGCTATCGGTGGTGCACCGTCGCTTTGGCACCCCGGCCCGCGCCATCACACTGGGGACCGCGGTGGCTGTCGTTGTGGGGCTGACGCTGGCGCGCCTGGGCATGACGCCCGACGCGATCTACGACCTCTGTGGTGGCTTTTCGTCCCTTGCCTTCCTGCTGGCCTACCTGCTGGTGGCCATCGCCGGTTGGCGCCATGGATCGGAGGGGGTTTCCTGGGCCCGGGTGCGCGGCATCTGTGGGGGCAGCGCCTTGGTGCTGATCGCCATTCTGGTGGCCTTCCTCGCGGGGGCGGTGGCCTCCCAGGGCGCCATGTTGATCTGGTTTGCGGGGCTCACGGCAATCGGCGCCCTGCTGGTGCGTCGCGGCCGGCTGCCGTCGGCCTGAGGGTTGGGCTGGCAGGCTGGCCCTGGAGCAAGCCCGCTTGGCTGAGGAGGTCGAACTCCCCAATCCAGCAGATGGCCGCCATGGCCGAGGCGCTGCCGCTGGGCTGTCACCTGCATTGCCTCGGGGGCAACCACATGGCGATTGACGACGACCAGGCTGTTGACATCGCTGGCCTGATCTCCTTCCTCCACGATGGGGATGCCGAATGATCGGCGGTCTTCAGCTTCGAGGTGTCCAAGCCTGATGACTCCAACGCCCCCATCCCCAGCGTCACCGGGTACGGCTGGCTCCATCGCGATCCGGGGTCAGCTTTCTGGCCGCACGATCACGATACCCAACGTCAATACCCCCCCCGATGCCCCTGATTGTGGAGCCAGGGGTGGTGCATAACGGCCTGCCCGTGGAGGGGTTCGGGAGCATTGGCTCGGCGGGTCTGGGCTATCCCGATGCCTGCAGTTTTAGGCGGCGCTTTGGCCTGTTGCTGCCCGCCACCAACACCGTGATGGAGCATGAGCTCTGGGGGCTGATCTTTGCCAATCAGGGCGCCGGGGCCCTAGCCGGCGTTGGCCTCCACACCACCACCGTGGCCATTCCCCGGCCCGAGGTGGGCACGGCGGAGGGGCTTGCCAGTTTCCGTGACCAGTTCCTCGGGGGGCTGGAGAGTGCCGTGGCCGTGGCCCTGTTGGCTCAGCCCCAGTACCTGATCATGGGCATCAGCCTGGAGCACATCCTTCCCTCCCGCCCGGCGATCGAGGAGATGATGGCTCGCACCGAAGCCCTTTGCCCCCTGGGCTGGGCCACGGAGCACGCGGCGATCCGCTCGGCCTTGGCCAGCCTGGGCGCCCGCCGCATCGGCCTGCTCACGCCCTGGGAACCGATCGGGCTGGCCTCCGCCACCAGGCTGTTCCAAGACTTCGGCTTTGAGGTGGTTTCGAGCGTGGGCTTCTCCTGCGGCCACGTGCAGCACATTGCCCACATCCCCGATTGGGCCAAGGAGAAGGCCATCCTGGAATTGCTGGCCACCGCCGATCACCGGCTGGATGCCATTGTGCAATGTGGAACCAACATGGCCCTTAACGCTGTGGTGGAGCGGCTTGAGCCGGTGCTGGGCATCCCGATTATCGGGGTCAATGCGGCGATCTTCTGGTATGCCCTCCGCGAGAACGGTTTCACGGCTCCCCTGCAGGGGGGCGGTCGCCTGCTGCGGGAGTTCTGAAGGCTGCGGAGGTCTTGGCTCGCTGAACCGGGATGCTGCGATCGAACAGCCCAGCCCTGCCTTCCCCCCGCGGCAGCTGCGCTATTTCCCCTCCTTTACCGCCGACAACACCCTGATCCGCGTCGAGCGGGAAGCCCCGTCGGGCCTGTCCTGCGGCGATTAGAGCCCGGACGGATCGCGCTATGGCCGCTGCTGGGGGCGTGGAGTAGCTCTGGCGGCTGTGGTCGGCGACTCGAACCAGCGCGCCAGGGCAGAGACGTCTTCGTCGCCAGAGCCGGCGGCCATGAGCTCCGCTTCCATCGCCGCCACCCGCTCGCTGATCGGCAGGGTCAGTCCCGTGGCGGCGGCGGCTTCCAGGGCGATGAGGAGGTCTTTGTGGTGCAACGCCAAGCGGAAGCCCAGGGGGAAGCGGCCGGCGAGCATCCCCTCGGCGCGGTGGCGCAGGGCCCAGGAATCGGCCGCCCCCTCCCGCAGCGCGGTGCAAACCTCCGCCATCGGCAGGCCGAGTCGGGAACCCAGGGCCAGGGCTTCGGCCACCGCCGCATAGCTGCCCGCCACCAGCACCTGGTTCACCGCCTTCACCCGCTGGCCCGCACCCACCGGGCCGAAGAGGCTGATGTGGCTCCCCACCGCCTCCAGCAGGGGCCGGGCCCGCGCCAGATCGCGCTCGCTACCCCCAACCAGCACGGAGAGGGTGCCGGCCCGGGCGCCCTCAGTGCCGCCGGTCACCGGAGCGTCGAGGTAGGCCACCCCCTGCTCGGCGAGCCGCGCCGCCAGCGCTTCGCTGGTGGCCGGGGCGATGGTGGAGAAATCGATCACCAGGCTGCCTGGCGCCAGGCCGCCAATGGCGGAATCGGGGCCCTCCACCAGCACGGCCCGCACGGCGGCATCGTCGCTGAGGCACAGGCACAACAACGCCGCGCCCGAGGCGGCTTCCCGCGGTGTAGCGGCCCTCCGCGCTCCGAGGGCGGCGAGGGCTTCCTCCCGCTGGCGGTTGCGGTTGTGCACGGTGAGCGGGAAGCCCGCCGCCTGCAGGTTGGCGGCCATGGGGGTTCCGAGCGCCCCGAGCCCGAGGAAGGCCACGGCTTCGCCTGGGAGCTCAGGCCTCGCTGCGGGATCGGCGACGACCCCGGGCACCCCCTGGCCAGTGGCCGGTGGGAGTGGAGGGGGCGGTGGGGAGTCCATGGCGCCGGATGGGGAACGACTAAGTCCCATCGGAGCTGACAATGCCAGCAGAGGGGTGCCGATGTGTTGTTCTATACCTGACAAAGCAGCGGTTCTGCACTTGAATATTGTGAATTGATGATCTGGTGATTCATATGTCCGATCCCTCGACTTCTGGAACCGCGGTCTCTGTTAAGGAATCTCTGGGCAATAGGAGTTTGAACAGCCGCTGAGATCAGCAAAGCTGCTTTTGGCCCTGATCTGCCTCTGAGACCATGTCTGGAGGCTTTATGGGCTCATTCCCAGCCTCTTTTGGCTGATTATTGAGGCTGAATCCAGGTGTTTGGACACACCAGCCCCCTGCTCAAACTGTCGCGAGTAACTGCCGGCGGGCCAGGAATAGATTCGACAAAGCTGCCAGCACATGGATCTTGCAGTGGTTCTTGGCCATGCCCCTCAGCCTGGTCTTCTGAAAGCCGAACTGCTGCTTGATCACCCTGAATGGGTGCTCCACCTAGTGGCTCCGCCACGCTCGGCCTTCGGCCTCGGTAAGGCGCGGATGTGGGCTTTGGCGGTTTCGATCAAATCCTCCAAACGGCCCTCAGGCGTATCCGGCAGAACCCGGCGTTTGCCCGGTCGCATTGCCACCCTGAATTGCGTTTTCTTGTCTGCCATCTCAGGTCTCTTGGCAATACCCTGATATCCGGCATCGCCGTAGACGACCTTCTCATCGCCATGCAACAGCTCGGCAGCCATGGTGAGGTCATGCACGTTGGCGGCCGTGACCACCACCGAATGGATCAGGCCCGAGTCCTTGTCCACGCCTGCGTGGACTTTCATACCGAAGTACCACTGGTTGCCCTTCTTAGTTTGGTGCATCTCAGGATCCCGCTTCCCCTCTTTGTTCTTGGTGGAACTGGGCGCCGCGATCAAGGTGGCATCGACGATCGTGCCCTGCCGCATCGTCATGCCCCGATGGCTGAGGTGAGCCTTGACGGTCTCAAAGATCTGCTCCCCTAGCTCGTATTTCTCCAGCAGGTGGCGGAAGGTCAGGATCGTGGTCTCATCCGGGATCCGGTCACTGATCAGCTCGATGCCGGCAAAACGGCGCATGGTGGGGACCTCGATCAGGGCCTCTTCCATCGCCGGGTCACTGAGCGAGTACCAGTGCTGCAGAAGATGGACTCGCAGCATGGTGGCCAGTGGATACGGAGGCCGGCCGCCCTTCTTGCTCGCTTTGGGGTAGTGGGGTTCGATCAGGTCGATCAGCGCCTGCCAGGGCACCACCACCTCCATCTCAGAGAGAAACTTCTCCCGTTTGGTCTGCTTCTTCGCCGTGGTGAGCTCGTAATCCGAGAAGCCAAGCTGCTTGCCGCCCATCACACCAGTCCTGGCCTGCGATCACAGAGCTATTGTCCCGCGAATGGCCTTGGTTTTCCAGGGTCTCCTTAATCATCAGGATCTGAGCGAAGAGCTGCGCAGGATCTGGCTGGCCGGCCGAATGGACATGATTGGGGTCGGCGAGATTGAACTGCCTTTTACGGCGCTCGCCGCAAGTCGGCCCGTTGCAGTGCTTGTGGATCTCACCGGCGTGTCTTTCCTGGCCTCGGTCGGGCTGCGCTGCATCATCCAGAGCGCCAAGGCCCTGGACCTCAAGGGCGGACGGATGGCACTGCTTGTCGGTGACAACCCACTCGTCAGCGGCACGCTGGAGACGGTGGGCATCGCGGCGATTATCCCGATTTTCTCTGATGAAGACGCGGCCCTGGAATCCCTCAGAGCCCCTGCAACGTGACGACCATCGCCCCCCGGCCCTGCAGTCTCTGCCTGGAGATCGATCCCGATCCGCAGGAGTTCCGTCGCGCCTCCGCCTGGCTGCGGACAGCCGGGGCATCCCTTGGGGTGCCCGAGGAGCAGATCGACCGCCTGGAGTTGTGCCTCAATGAGGTGCTGGCCAACCTCGTCGAACATGGAGGCGACGCCCTGGAATGCCACCCGATCCAGCTTGAACTGGCGGCCAGCGCGTTGCCGAGCGGCTTCGATGTCCATCTGGTGGTGTCCGATCGCGGTGAGCCCTTCGATTCCGGCCAGGCCAGCCCCAAGCCCCTGCCTGGCAGCCTGGAAGAGGCCCGTCCCGGCGGCCTCGGGCTGCGCTTGGTGAAGGCGTTCAGCGATGACATGGTCTACCGGGTGCTCGAGGGTCGCAACGAACTGAGAATCTCAATCAACTGGACCCCCCGATCCTGAGCTCCGACACTGCCCAACCCCACGCCACCCCTTTGAACCATGAGGGCTATGGCTGGATTCCCCTCTTCCAGGAGGTGGATGAAGTCCTGCTGGCGAGCCTGCTGAGCCACTGCGAGGTGCGTCGGATGGGTGCCGGCACCGACCTGCTGCGGCCTGGGGAGGCCAACGAGAGCTTTTACATCCTCCTCAAGGGCGAGCTGATGGTGTATCTCTCTGCGGAAGCCACGCAGGGCCAGGGCATTGCCCTCCAGCCGGGCCACTGCATCGGGGAGTTCTCCGCCATCGACCGGTTGCCGGTGTCGGCACTGGTGCGGTGTGAGTCAGAGTCGGAGCTGTTGCACCTGAGCGGCCCCTTCTTCTGGCAGCAGCTGGTGACCGTGCCGGGAGTGGCTCGCAACATGATGCGGGGGCTCACGGAACGGGCGCGCACCACCAATCAGCTGGCGCTGCAGAGCCTGCGTGAGCGGCTTGAGCTGGATCATCTGCGCGAGGAAATCGACCTGGCCCGGCGGTTGCAGGCCAGCATGTTGCCGCTGCAGGATCGACTGTTTCAGGGCCGTTCCGACCTGGATGTGGCTGGCCGGGTCGAACCCGCCGCCAGCGTCGCCGGCGACTTCTTCGACACGTTCCTCACGGCGGATGATCGGCTGTTCCTCTGCATCGGTGATGTGTCGGGCCATGGGATCGGCGCGTCCCTGTTGATGGCGCGCACGATCGGATTGATCCGCAGCCTGGCCATGAGCGCCACGGGCCCAGAGGCCGTGCTGGAACAGCTGAATGCCTTCCTCTGCGAGGGCAACGACACCTGCCTGTTCGTCACCCTGTTCTGCGGATATCTGGAGCCGACCCTTGGCACCCTCACCTACTCCAATGCCGGCCACCTCCCCCCCCTGTTGATCCAGGGAGGGGAGTGCACAGCGCTGCCGCTGCCCCGTGGTCTGCTCGCCGGAATCAGCCCTCAGGCCAGTTATCGGTCTGAAACCGTGCAACTGAATCGCAGCGATCTGCTATTCGCCTACACCGATGGGCTCAGCGAGGCGGAGGATGTCAAGGGCCGCACCTTCGGGATCGATCCGTGCCGCGATCTTCTGATCCAGCGGAGCCAAGCCCCGTTACCGGTGATCCTGGATGGGGTGCGAGATGCCCTCACCAGCTTCTGCGGCAGCGGCGCCCTGGAGGACGATTGCACCCTGCTGCTGTTGCGGCTCCCCTGAGCCGCCAGCGATCCGCCCTTGAAGAGTGGTCCGCCCTCAGACCCGCTCGAAGGCGATCAGCCGTGAGAAGTAGAAGGGGGCCTGGTTGAGGCTGCGGCGCACGGGCTTGAAGCCGGCGGCTTCGGCTGCGGCCACGATGCCGTTCTCGCGCAGCTGGTAGGCGCGGGTGGTCTTGCTGGGGCCGGGGAACAGCTGGCCGATGCCCTTCAGCAACGCCAGCAGGGGGGTGTAGGGGGCGAAGCTCACCAGCAGGTGATGCTCGGCCATGCCGGCCAGGTGACCCACCATCTCCTCGGCGGCCGCCTGGGGGTAGTGGATGAACACATCCAGGCAGATCACCGTGTCATAGCGGCCCTGCAGGCTCTCAAGGTCGGAGGCGGTGAAGCTGAGCTGCTCGGCGGCGATGCCGGCGGAGCGGGCGCGCCGTTCGGCCTCCGCCACCATTGCCGCCGAGAGGTCGCTGGCGGCCACCGATCCCGCCCCCAGCTGGGCCAGGGGCAGGCTGAGGCTGCCCACCCCACAGCCGGCATCGCAGAAAGATCGCTGGGGCAGGTTGCCCTGCTCCTGCAGCCAGGCCAGCACCTCATCCACCGTCTTCTGGTGGCCGATGCGGATGTTGCGCTGAACCTTGTTCACCTCCTCGCTATCGCTGTAGATGCGATTCCAGCGTTCGAAGCCGGTGCTCTCGAAGTAGGCCTGCACCTCCGCCTTCTCCGCTTGCTTGGCATCAACCTGCTGGGCGTCGTCCTGCTGGGCTGCCTGGCTGCTGGCCGCGGTCTGCCCCGCTGTGGCGTCGTGCAGTTCGGCGGGCATGGTTGGGGCTAAGACGGGGCGCCGATCCTAGGGGCCGTCTTAGGCCGCCACGAGCGCCTGGGGATGGGCCTGGCTCCAGCGCAGCTGGCCCTGCACCTGCTCGTGCACCACCGGAGCACTCCGCACCCCAAACGCGCCGCGACTCCCCCCATCGCATCACGCCCCACTCCCTTGCGCCTCCAGCCACCGTCCCATGGTCCCAACCAGGCCGGTGCCCCCCGTCCGGCCCCTCAGGCTCAGGCGGCCCTCTGCCAACGGAGCCCGTCAGCGCCCTGGCTCCAGCGCAGGCACTCGGCCAGCGGCCGGCCCAGCAGCAGTTCGCTGAGAGGCCGCTTTTCCCCCAGCACCCTTCGAGGCAGCACGGTGGCTGCGGCGATCGCCCGCTCCGGCCTGCCGCTCCAGCGGGCTAGCCGGAGCGCCCCCTCCAGCAGCGGCAGGGTCACGCCGGCCAGGGTGCCGTCCTCCAGCCGGCAGCTGCCGTTCTCCACCACCAGGGTGCGCTCATCCCAGCGGTGCAGGCCGTCGGCCAGGCCGTAGGGGGCCAGGGCGTCGCTCACCAGCACCACCTGCTGGGGCGCCAGACGCTGCACCAGCACCGCCATGGTGGGCGCCACGTGCACGCCATCGGCGATCAGCCCGAGGGCCACATCGCCCCGCAGGGCGGCTGCCGCCACGGGACCCGGGGCGCGGTGGTGCATGGCGGGAACGGCGTTGTAGGCATGGGTCACCATCGCCACGCCAGCGTCGTAAGCCGCTGTTGCCTCGCTTTCGGTGGCTTCGCTGTGGCCCAGGCTCACCACTACGCCCTGGCGGCGCAGGGCCTCGATCACCGCGCTGGCTCCCTCCAGTTCCGGGGCCAGGGTCACCAGGGCGATGTCGGCGGCGGCGGCGCCAGCCGACCAGTTCGGTTCGGCGCCACCAGGGCTGTCGTCTTTGCGGCCGCCGACCGTATCCTCGCTCCACCCGGCGGTGGGCGCCCCTGCATCAGGGCCGAAGAAGCCGCCGATCCGCTCCCGCAGCGCCGCCGGGGAGGGCGGGCAGAGGTGTTGCAGCGGGTGGGCCCCCCGCCGCGCCGGGGCCAGGAACGGGCCCTCCAGGTGGGCCCCCAGCAGGCGGCAGCGGCCGGGGCGATGGGCGGCCCGGGCCTGGCGCAGCACCGCCAGGGCCTCCCGCAGGGGTTCCACGGCGCAGGTCACCAGGGTGGGGCAGATCGCCTCCACCCCATCGCGCCAGAGCAGCTCCAGCAAGTCCTGCAGCCGGGGCAGGTCGGCGGCAGTGAGCTCCGGGAAGGCCAGGCCGAGGCCGCCGTTGATCTGCAGGTCCACCCCGGCCGGGCTGAGCCAGTCGCCCCGCCAGTCGATGCCGGCGGCGCGGCTGCCGGGGGCGATCGGGTGGAGGGCAGCGATCAGGCCCTGCCCATCGATCGCCACTCGCCAGAGCCGACCGTGCAGATCCAGCTCCGCCGGTCCTTCGTCGCCTTGGTCCTTGCGCTCCGGCTGGCCGCAGGCGCCGCTCTCCGGCAGCCGCACCTGGCTCAGCCAGGTGAGACCCGGCCGATCCGGCGGTGGCGGATCGTGGCGGGAGGGCTCCATGGCGGACGGTTCGGGCGGGAGAATGCCATCCTCGCCGCCTTCGTGCCGTGGTTGCTCCCGATCCCGCCCACGTGCAGCCGAGCGGGGCGGCAGGCGATCCGGCTGTCCCGGCTGTGGCCGTGATCATGGGCAGCGATTCCGATCTGCCCACCATGCAGCCGGCCGTGACCCTCTTGGAGCGCTTCGGGGTGACCGTTGAGGTGCGGGTGCTTTCGGCCCACCGCACCCCCCAGGAGATGGTGGACTTCGCTCGCGCCGCCGCCGGCCGGGGCTTGAAGGTGATCATCGCCGGGGCCGGCGGGGCGGCCCACCTGCCGGGCATGGTGGCCTCGCTCACCACCCTGCCGGTGATCGGTGTGCCGGTGCAGAGCCGGGCCCTTTCGGGGGTGGATTCGCTTCATTCGATCGTGCAGATGCCCGGCGGCATCCCGGTGGCCACGGTGGCGATCGGCGGCGGCCTCAATGCCGGCCTGCTGGCGGTGCGAATCCTGGCCACGGCCGATGGGGCCCTCGCCGATCGCCTGGCCGCCTACGCCCAGAAACTGCACGATCAGGTGGTGGCTAAGGACCAGCGGCTGCAGGAGCTGGGCAGCGCCGCCTATCTGGAGGGAATGGGGCGCTGATCAGTGAGCAACCCGGCGCAGGGCGCCGGGTTGGTTGGGCGCGTGAGTGGGACCAGCCACGCTCCTGGGCTGGCGGAGCCTTGGCCCCGGTCGATCGGGGGTACGGGTCGATCGGGTTGCCGGATCCAACGGCGTGCTGCCTGGCCCTGGGATCCGTCAAGCTGGCCCCACGATCCACGGCATTCGCCGCCCCCAACCCCATGCTTGAGCGGCTGGTGCTGCCCCCCTGGCTGAGGTTCGGCCTGGCCCTGCCGCTGTTGGTGCTGAACCTGTGGGTGCTGCGCCAGCTGCTGGTGCCCCTGGCTCCGTTCCCGGCCCTGTTTCTGGCTGCGGCTCTGCTGGCCTTTCTGCTGGATCTGCCAACCCGCTGGCTGGTGGAGCAGCGGCTGCCCCGACCCCTGGCGCTGCTGCTGGTCTTGGGGCTGGCCTTCGGAGGGGTGGTGCTGGCGGCGCTGTGGTTGCTGCCGCGCCTGGTCACCCAGCTCGATGAGCTGATCACCGCCCTGCCTGGCTGGCTGGCCCAGGGGGAAACCCTGCTCGGCCAGCTGCAGGACTGGGCCGTGGCCAAGGGCCTGCCCACCGACTTCGGCAACCTGAGCAGCGAGGTGATCACCCGCACCAGCAAGCTCGCCAGCCAGCTCAGCCAGGAGGTGCTGAGTCTGCTCGGGGCCACGGTGGGCCTCACGGTGAACACGGTGATCGTGCTGGTGCTCACCGTGTTTCTGCTGATCGGCGGGGAGCGGATCGCCGAAGGGCTAGCCGAATGGCTGCCGCCGGGGGTCCGGACTCTGGTCACCAGCACGCTGTTTCGCACCTTCCGGGGCTATTTCGGCGGCCAGGTGGTGCTGGCCCTGATCCTCTCCAGCCTGCAGATGCTGGTGTTCACTCTGTTGGGCATTCCCTACGGCGTGCTGTTTGCGGTGGCGATCGGCTTCACCACCCTGATTCCCTACGCCAGCGCCCTCACGATCGTGCTGGTGAGTCTGCTGCTGGCCTTACAGGAACCGCGTCAGGGCCTTGAGGTGCTGGCCGCGGCGATCACGGTGGGCCAGGTGGTGGATCAGGTGATCCAGCCCCGCCTGATGGGCAGCATCGTGGGGCTGCAGCCCGCCTGGCTGCTGATCAGCCTCCCGATCGGCTCCCGCCTGGGCAGCCTGCTGGGGCTGGGCGAACTGCTGGGCCTGTTGCTGGCGGTGCCGCTGGCGAGTTGCGGCAAAACCTTTCTGGATGCCTGGGCGGTGCGGCTGCGGGCGGGGGAGGTGGCGCTGGCGGCGGCGGAACGGGTTCGGGAATAGGTGGGGGGCGGAAACCCAGCGGCTGGCGGTGTCTTGCTTGCTGATTAGGGCGTTGGCCGTTCAGCGTCAGGGATGGCTGTGCTCAAACCTCGACCAGGCATAGCCCTGGCGCTCAAGCAACTCCCGGATGCTGGCCATGCTGGCGTCATCCAGCCGGGGTGTGCGGGACAGCACCCAGCCGTAGCGGCGGTCTGGCGAGCCCACCACCGCCCAGCGGTAGTCGTCGTCGAGCCCGATCACCCAGTAATCCCCCCAGAAGGGTCGCCAGCCCAGAAAGCTCACCAGGCTCACCTTGAGCCTGGCGCTCGACACCGGATCCACCACCTTCGCCAAGCCGGTGGCCTGATCCACGTTGCCGTTGCGTTTGATGCACTGATTCAGCACACTCAGCCGTCCATCCGGCCGCAGGTTGTATAGGGCGATGGTGTGCCGGGCGCATTGCCGCTGGAAGCGGTTGGGGATCTTGGCGATCTCATACCAACCGCCCACGTAGCGGTTGAGCTCTACCGAGGGCACCGGCACCACCACCGGCTGGGCCCCTGCCGGCCGGGCAGAGGCCGACGGGGTCAATTCGCGCCTTGCGGTCCCGTTGGGGGCTGAAACCGGATTGCCGAGCGCCGGAGGCTGGTTGGCCGCCAGGGCCAAGGCGATGGCGGCCAGCCAGGGCAGGCGCGCAACGGGAAGCCGGTTCAGCAGGGCCATGCCCTGATCCTTGCAGGCCCCTCAGCGCCCCAGCATCGGTGCAGTCGCCGTGTGCAACTCAGTGCCGAAAGCGCACCCAGCCATGGCAGACCGGTTTCCTCTTCGCGGGTCTGCTGGCTCACTCTTCTCCCGCCGCTGGCACCACCCCCTGGCTTTCCAGGTAGGTCAGCACCTGGGCCACTGACTCCTCCAGGCTCTGGCTGCCGGTGTCGATGCGCAACTCGGGGGCTTCGGGCTCCTCGTAGGGGCTGGAGATGCCGGTGAAGTCCTTGATCTGGCCTGCGCGGGCCTTGGCGTAGAGGCCCTTGGTGTCGCGCTGTTCGCACACCCCCAGATCGGCGGCGCAGTGGATTTCGATGAAATCGCCGCCCTCCACCAGGGCGCGGGCCCGGCGGCGATCGGCGCGGAACGGTGACACGAAGGCGGTGAGCACCACCACGCCGGCATCGAGGAAGAGCTTGGCCACCTCGCCGATGCGGCGGATGTTCTCCTCCCGGTCGGCATCGGAGAAGCCCAGGTCGGCGCAGAGGCCGTGGCGC
>JAPLIE010000037.1 GCA_026389265.1 Cyanobacteriota bacterium
AGCAGGCCGCCCAGGAATGGCTCCCCTTCGCCGATCAACCCCACGGCAGGGCCGAAGGCGAGGGCGCCAGCCGCTCCCAAGACCCCATGGGAGCCGAGAGACCCGCATCAGCCAGTGACCCCGGCACACCCACCGACCAGGACGGCCTGGATCGGCTGCTGGAGCGGATCCGGCAGGTGGTGGCCGCCTGCGAGGAGAGCCGCCGCCTGGCCACCGAAGCGTTGGAGCGGGCCCAACGGCAGCGCGCCTCGGTGGTGCAGACGGCGGACCGCTTCGATCGCCGCGCCGCCGCCCGGACCCAACTGGCAAAGCTCGAACCCCAGCAGCCGGCTATCGAAGGTCTGGCCCTGCAGCTGGCCGCCGCCGACCGCGCCGAAGCCCTGCGGCCCAGCCTGGAGGCTGACCAGGCGGCCCGCCGGGACCTTCAAGAGCTGGAGTTCCGCCTGCGGCGGGAACTGGAACGGGCGGCGGCGGTGCGGGATGGGGCCCGGGGCCTGCCGGATGCGGTGGTGGCCCTCGGCCTACTGAGCCTCCCGGAGAGCGTCGATCTGCAGAGCGCCCGAACGGCCCTGGCCACCCGGCGGGTGGAGGTGGAGGGGCTGGCCCGCCAGGCCGAGGAGGCCCGCCAGGCTCGGGAGCGGGCCGCCCGGGCCCTGGCGCTGCAGCAGCGGGCCCTGGCGGACATGGAGCAGGCGCAGCGACAGGTCCAGCTGCTGAAGGATCAGCGCCTCTCCGCCGAGGCAGCGCTGCAGGCCGCCCGATCGGCCGCCGATCGCCTCGACGGCCTCACCCAGGCGAAGAACTCCCTGGCCGAGCGGGCCCTGGCGAGCCGCCAGGTCCGCAAGGGCCGCCGGCTCGAAGCCGAAGCGATCGAAAGCCTGGGCGCCGCCGAGCAACGGCTGCAGCTGGCCACCTCCGCCCTCAAAACGCTGCGCGATCGCCAGCTGGTGGGTATGGCGGCGCGGCTGGCCGGCGACCTCAGCGCCGGGAGCGCCTGCCCGGTCTGCGGCTCCAGCCACCACCCCCAACCCGCCCGCAGCGACGCCGACGCGGTGAACGAGGGCCAGATCGAGGCCGCCGAAGCGGCCCTGGGCCAGGCCAGCGAGGAACAGCAGGCCGCCGCGATGCACCTCGCCGACATCCGCATCCGGCTGGAGGCCGTGCTGGAGAAGGCGGGGGCGGCTGCCGAGGATCCGGCGGCGGCCGTCAGTGCCGCCGAACAGGCGGAGCTGGCCCTCACCGCCGCGCGGCAGCAGGCCGAGCGGCGGCCGCAGCTGGAGCGGAGCCTGGCGGAGCAGGCCCGGCAGATCACGACTCTGGAGACCTCCCAGCAGGCGGCCACCACCACCGCGGCGGTGCAGGAGCGCAGCGCCGCTGACGCGATCCAAAGAGCCGCTGAAGCAGAGGCTGCCGTGGTGGCCGAACTGGGCGAGGGGGTGACGCCCCGCCAGGTGCTGGACAGCCTGAAGGGGGTGGAGGAGGCCCTCGAAGCCCTGGCCCGCAGCAGTGAAACGGGTGCCCGGCTCCTCACCCGCCAGGAGCAGGCGGCCGCCCGCTTGGCGCGCGACCTCGAGGCCGCCGGCTTCGCCGATGCGGCGGCCCTGGCGGCGGCCCTGCAGGGCGAACCCGAGCGAACGGGCTGGCGGCGGCGGATCGAAGCGTTCCGCGAGGCGCTCACCAGCCAGCGGGCGATCCTGGCCGCCCCGGACCTGCTGGAGCTACCCGAGCTGCGGCCCGACACGGCTGCAGCTGAGGTTGCCGAAGTCGCCGCGGACGGGGCGCGCACCGCCGCCGTGGAACGGCACAGCGAGGCCCGCAGCACAGAGGAAGACATCCACCGGCTCAGCGAGGAGCACCGCCGGCGCGCCGGATCCCTGGCGGACCAGGAAGCCCGCTCTGCGCTGCTGAGCGATGTGGCCAACCGCTGCCAGGGCAAGACAGCGCCCTACATCTCCCTGCAGCGCTGGGTGCTCTCGGCCTACCTCGCCGAGATCTGCGCTTACGCCAACCAGCGCCTCGACCTGATGACCTCCGGCCGCTACCAGCTGCGGCTCACCGACGCTGGCGGCCGTGGCGGCCGCAACGCCGGTCTCAACCTGCGGGTGCGCGATGCCTTCACCGGAGAGGAGCGGGAGGTTACCAGCCTCTCGGGGGGCGAAACCTTCCAGGCCTCCCTCGCCCTGGCCCTGGGGGTGGCCGACACGGTGCAGGCCCACTCAGGCGGCGTGCACCTCGATGCCCTGTTCGTGGACGAGGGCTTCGGCAGCCTCGATCCCGACAACCTCCAGCTAGCGATGGATGAACTCGATCGCCTGCGGGAGGGGGGCCGCCTGATCGGGGTGATCAGCCATGTGGCGGCCCTGCGGGAACGAATCCGCAGCGGCCTCCAGGTGATCGCCAGCGACCAGGGCTCCACCCTGCGGGTGGGCAGCACGGCCATGCCCTGACCGCCAGCCCCATGAAGGCTCCCCTCAGGGCAACCCTTCACAGGCCTCCCCATCGCCGTTGCCGTCGAGATACGTGTGACCCTGGCGCAGCAACTGCTGGGCTCGGGCATGGGAGCCGATCTCCCGGCAGCGGTAACGGTGCCCCCCGGGGGTGGTGCCATCCGGGATCACGGCGCCGCCAGGGCCCCGGCGGAAATCCCAGGGACGGGTGATGCCCCCCTCCACCTGCCACACGCCATACCGGTGGCGGCTGGCGCGGAACTCGGCCTCCAGGTATTCCCTGGCGTCACAGGCGGCCAGGTAACGGCGATAGACGAAGGCCTGGCCGTCCTCCACCATCACCAGGTTGATGTTGATGTCGCTGATCACCTCGGCCACGGTGCGGCCGTAGCGATCGATCGTCTTGGGCTGGAGCGTGACCTCCTGGCCGATCCGGAGCCGCTGCTGCAGGTAGCGGCGCGCCGCCACCCCAAAGGGACCCTGGGCGGTCTCCGGGGCATCGATGCAGGCCAGTCGCACCGTGAGCACCCTGTCGCCCTGGCGCACACGGATGGTGTCGCCATCACCGATCGAGAGCACCACGGCGCGCTGAGGCTGGGCGGATGCCGGCTGGATCAGGGCGAGCGGCAAAGGCGGGGTCAGAGGCGCCACCAGACTTAGCAGCAGAACCAGGACATCCCATGCCATCGCTGGAGTCTGCCCGGCGGCGCCCGATCCGCCGACTGCATGAATGGCTGGCCCTCGCGATGGTGACCAGGCCCCCCGGGGTCAGCGACCCACCTTGAAGGATCGACGGATCTGAGCGAACCAGTGGCCTGGACGATCTCCAGAGCGCAGTTGAAGGCTGGCCATGGAACGGACCAGCGGCAGGCCCCCGCGTTGCAGCACCGCCGTGATGTGCATGCTCACGGCGAGGGCAATCAGTAGCCAGGCCAGCAGATGGACGGCGTAGACGAGCTGATCCAGCCGGCCATCCCGTAGCCAGTTCTCCTGCATGAGCTTGCCGCTACCCACAGCAAGGCTCAAAGCCAGGAGGGCGATGGCGTTCGCAGGCTGCCGCAGCCGGACTCGACCAGCTGTGAGGGCATAAAAGCCGAACAAGAGGGCAATCGGCCAGAGCAGCACCCCCACCGTGCCGTGGATGTCGATCCACTCTCCTGGAAGCGTGAACGGCAGCCGGCCGAAGCGGCCGTCGTGGGCGGAGTAAACCAGCAGGCCTGTGATCCAGGCCAGAGGCACCAGCAAGGCGACGGCGCCATGCAGCAGTCGCAGCAGGGATGGTTGGTAAGGAGGGGGCATGGCAGGGGACGACAACATTCAGGACTCAGCTCGGGTCCGTCACCAGGGAAGGATTCCTGGGATTCAACACTGCTCTCAGCGGAAGTTCTGGTCAACTCAGGGCCAGCGCCCACCGCCAGCCAGGTGGCCAGGTCGTGGCCCAGCAGGGAGAGGCAGACGCAGCAGGGAGGAAGGCGCAGCAGGGAGGCCTGCAACAGCGGGTCGCCTCCCACCACAAGGAGCTTCATCGCTCAACCCGGAACTGAGCTCTCAACCACAGCGACAGGTACACCAGCGCCACCGGCACCGGCACCTCAATCAGGGGGCCGATCACGCCGGCCAGGGCCTGCTGGGAGGTGACACCCCAGATGCTGATGCTCACGGCAATGGCCAACTCGAAATTGTTACCAGCGGCGGTGAAGGCAAGCGTCGCCGTTTTCGCATAGCTGAGCCCGTTGCGCCGGCCCACCGTGAAGGCCGTGATCCACATGATCGCGAAATAAAGCAGCAACGGCACCGCCACGGTGGCCACCGTGAGCGGGTCGGAGGTGATCGCCTGGCCCTGCAGGGCGAACATCACCACGATCGTGAACAGCAGGCCTTAGAGTGCAAAAGGGCTGATGAAGGGGATGAAGCGCTGTTCGTACCAGCGGGGTCCCTTCAGGCGCAGACCGATCCGGCGGCTGAGATAGCCCGCGGCCAGCGGCAGCCCCAGGAACACCAGCACCGCCTTGGCGATCTCCGCCATCGAAAAGGCCACGTCCTCGGTGGCCAGCCCCAGCCAGCCGGGCAGGATCTTGAGGTAGAAGCCTCCGAGCAGGGCATAGGCCAGCACCTGGATGATCGAGTTGATCGCCACCAGCAGGGCGGCTGCCTCCCGATCCCCCTGGGCTAGATCGATCCAGATCAGCACCATGGCGATGCAGGGGGCCAGGCCGATCAGGATCAGCCCGGTGCGGAACGCCGGCTGACCCGGAAGAAAGATCCAGGCCAGGGCGAACATCAGCGCCGGTCCCAGGCCCCAGACCAGCAGCAGCGAGAGCCACAACAGGCGACGATCGCGCGCAGCCCGGCCCAGCTCCTCGTAGTGCACCTTGGCCAGCACCGGATACATCATCAACAGCAGTCCCAGGGCGATCGGCAGGGAGGTGTTGCCGATTCGCACCGCATCGAGAAGGCCCTGGATGGCGGGGAAGAAGCGGCCCAGCAGCAGACCGCCCGCCATCGCCAACAGGATCTACAACGGCAAGAAGCGATCAAGCAACGACAACCGAGCAAGGACGGCACTTTCTTCGGCAGTCCGGTGCTGGCCGGTCGGGGCCGGGGTCAGGCCGCTCACGGGCAGCAGGTGGCGGGCTTGCTGCACTGCGCACCCAGCTCCGCCAGCCAACTGCGCAACTGTTCGATCGCTTCCGGGCGCAAGCGGTAGTAGATCCAGCGGCCCTCCTGGCGATCGGCCAGCAGCCCGGCCTCTTTGAGCACCTTGAGGTGAAAGGAGAGCTTTGACTGGGCCAGTCCCAGATCGGTGGTGAGATCGCAGACACAGCGCTCGCCGCCGCCGAGGACCTCGATCACCCGTAGGCGCAGCGGATCAGCAAGGGCCTTGAGAAGCGGTCGAGCCTGATCGGATTGGATGGCTGGACTGGCAAGAGCCCCTGGATCAGCCATGTGATCGACAACACGCATCAAATCAATCTTAGTTGATTTATGTTCGCGGCACCGCGGCTTTGCCAATGAACATCGGAATCAACGGCTTCGGCCGCATCGGCCGTCTGGTGTTCCGCGCTCTCTGGGGCCGCCCCGGCATTGAGCTGGTGCACGTCAACGACCCGGCGGGAAATGCCGCCTCCGCAGCCCATCTGCTCGAATTCGATTCGGTGCATGGCCGCTGGCCTCAGGCGGTGGCAGCCGGGGGAGCGGGCTTCCTCGTGGAGGGCCAGCCCGTGGGCTACAGCCAGCAGAAGGATCCCACCGCCGTGCCCTGGGGAGCTACCGGGGTGGATCTGGTGCTCGAATGCAGCGGCAAGATCAAAACCCCCGAAACCCTCGAGCCCTACTTCAGTGCGGCGGGCCTCAAGCGCGTGATCGTGGCCTGCCCGGTGAAAGGGGTGATCGCCGGTGAGGAAGCCCTGAATGTGGTGTTCGGAATCAATCACCACCTCTACGACCCGCTCCGACACCTCCTGCTCACCGCCGCCTCCTGCACCACCAACTGCCTGGCGCCGGTGGTGCAGGTGGTGCAGGAATGCTTCGGCATCCGCCACGGCTCGATCACCACCCTGCACGATGTGACCAACACCCAGGTGGTGGTGGATGCCTTCAAGAGCGATCTGCGCCGGGCCCGTTCCTGCATCCAGAGCCTGATCCCCACCACCACCGGCTCGGCCCGGGCGATCGGGATGATCTTCCCCGAGTTGCAGGGCAAGCTCAACGGCCATGCCGTTCGCGTGCCCCTGCTCAACGCCGCCCTCACCGACGCGGTATTCGAGTTGGAACGTGCCGTGACGGCGGACGAGGTTAACGCCGCCTTCGAGGCCGCCGCCAACGGCCCGTTGAAGGGAATCCTCGGCTACGAAACCCGGCCGCTGGTGTCGATCGACTACGTCAACGATTCGCGCAGCTCCATCGTTGATGCCCTCTCCACGATGGTGATCAACGGCACCCAGCTCAAGGTCTACGCCTGGTACGACAATGAGTGGGGCTATAGCTGCCGGATGGCAGATCTGGCCTGCCATGTGGCCGACCTCGAAGGTGCAGCCCGATGAAACACCTCACGGGACTGCAGCAGTACGCGGTCGTCACGGCCAACTACTGGGCCTTCACCCTCACCGATGGGGCCCTGCGCATGCTCGTGGTGTTCCACTTCCACCAGCTCGGCTACTCCACCCTGGAGATCGCCTTTCTGTTTCTCTTCTACGAGTTCTTCGGCATCATCACCAACCTCTACGGCGGCTGGCTGGGGGCCCGCTTTGGGCTGCGGCTCACCCTCTGGGCCGGAACGCTGATGCAGGTGGCGGCCCTGCTGATGCTGATTCCGGTGGCCGACGACTGGCCCCGCTGGTGGAGTGTGGCCTACGTGATGGTGGCCCAGGCGATCAGCGGCGTCGCCAAGGACCTCAACAAGATGAGTGCCAAGAGCGCCATCAAAACCGTGGTGCCGGAAACCCCCGAGGACCCTAGCCGGGGCGAAAACCAGCTGTTCAAATGGGTGGCGATCCTCACCGGATCCAAAAACGCCCTCAAGGGGGTGGGGTTCTTCCTGGGGGGATTGCTGCTCACCACGATCGGCTTCAGCGCCGCCGTTGGGGCCATGGCCGCTGGCCTGTTCCTCTCCTTTCTGATCACCCTGGTGCTGCCCGGCGAGATCGGCCGCATGAAGGAAAAGCCCGCGATCACCGCCCTGTTCTCAAAATCAAAGGGCATCAACGCGCTCTCGACAGCCCGCTTCTTCCTGTTCGGCGCCCGTGATGTCTGGTTCGTGGTGGCCCTGCCGGTGTTCCTGCAATCAGTGCTGGGCTGGAAATACTGGGAAGCCGGTGGCTTCATGGGCCTGTGGGTGATCGGCTACGGGATCATTCAGGCCTCGGTGCCGGCCCTGCGGCGCAGCTGGGGCAAAAGCGGTCCGCCAGGGGTGTCTGCCGTGCAGTTCTGGAGCGCCGTGCTCACGGCCATCCCCGGTCTGATCGCCATCAGCCTGTGGCGCGAGGTTGGCAACCCCGGCATCGCCGTGGTGGTGGGCCTGGCGGCCTTTGGGGCCGTGTTCGCGATGAATTCCTCCATCCACAGCTACATGGTGCTGGCCTACACCGATGCCGAATCGGTGAGCCTCAACGTGGGTTTTTACTACATGGCCAATGCGGCCGGCCGGTTAGTGGGCACCTTGCTCTCCGGTGCCCTGTTCCTGGTGGGCGGCCTGCAGGCCTGCCTCTGGACCTCAGCGGCTCTGGTGGCCGCCGCAGCGCTGGTGAGCTGCTGGCTGCCGGCGCCGCCGCGGGCTGTCGGTACTGCCCCCTGATGCCAAGCCAAGGCCCAGCGAGGCTTGCCTCGCGACTGGGCCACGGGGAGCAGACAGCGAAGCCAACATCCGTGACCTGCCGTGATCAGCTGGACAACAAATGCGAATGGGCAACAAAAGCGAAGAATTGGCGGAGCAAAGCCTTAATGGAGCGTTACAGCAGAATTAGCGCTTTCGACTCATGCGGCGACCACCGCGGCAGAACCACTGCAGCAAGCAGCGCAGCAAATGCCTCAATGCCCCAGGTGATCAGGTTGCCGTAAGACCAGTGCAAGGTTTTCCAGAACACTTGCCAGGCCTTGGCCAGCCGAATAGGGTTTGAAGGTGCGCGCTACTGCGCCGGTTGGTGCACCGCAACCAGGTTATCGGATCCCTACTTTTCCAAAGGATCCAATGGATTTAATCATTCTGAAATCATTCAGAATTAAATTTCCTGGCGCACCAAAATCGCTCTCCCTCACTTAAAAACCACCCAATGGCTACTCGTACCGTCATCGGTCTGTTTGCTGAGAATTCCCACGCCGCCAAGGCCCTTGAGGATCTGGCCGCTGCTGGTCTGCATCGCGATGCCCTCGATCTGCTGAGCGCCGATGACGCTTCGGATGCTCCCAAGCTCCGCGCCCTCTCCGATCTGGTGCCCGAGCCCGATCTCGGCATCTACCTCGAAGGCGTCCGTCAGGGTGGCACCCTGCTCACCGCCCAGGTGCCCCTCGATCGCGAAGCCCGCGCCGCCGAAATCATCGGTGCCAACACCCCGGTCAACATTCGCGAGCATGCCGTTACCCTTAAGGCTCGCAACCCCGAACTGAAGGCCGAACTGATCGACGCCAAGCGCGATCCCAACGTGCTGGAAGTGGTGGAAGAGGTTGTTGAACTCGGCAAGGAGAAGGTCGAAACCGGCCGTATGCGCATCTACAACGTTGTCTCCGAGTCCAAGGTCTCCAAGTCCATCGACCTGGTCGACGAGACCGTTACCGTTCAGCGCCGCCCCGTCAACCGCGCTGCCCTGGAAGATGCCTTCAAAGAGCGCGTGTTTGAACTCTCCGAGTTCGACGAGCGTGCCCTTGTCAGCAAGCGTGCCCAGGTTGTCGAAGAAATCAATCTCGCCAAGCAGGCCGAAACCAAGGGTCAAACCGTCACAGAAACCGTGCGTCGTTCCGATGTGCGCGTCGAGCGGGTGGATGCCGATGGCAAGGTGATCGGCTGATCTCCGTTGGGGCTGGGGCTCCGGCCCCAGCTCCTCCTCACACGGCCCCTTGGGGCATCCTTAAGGGGGGCCGCAAGGCCCTCTCTTTCTCCTTAACTCGGCATGATCCGTCGCATGTTGCGAGCCCTGCTGGGTTTCGGTTCGCCCCCTGCCGACGATCCTGTCGTCCTGCCTTCAACCTCCGCCCCCGCCAGCCCCCGGAGTTCCGCCTTGACCGCTTCTGACAGTCCTCAGACCAACAACAATCTCGTAGTCGTCGGTGAAAACGGCGAGCCCTACACGCTCCTGCAGCGCAGCATTGACAACGGCATTGAAACCCTGCTGCTGGGCCGGAGCGATGGCTCCCAGATCACCCTCCCCTTGACCGATCTCAGCTTGAAGGGTGCCGGCACCTGGTTGCTCACCGACGCCGTGCGCGATGCCCGTGGTCTGGTGATTCCAGTCGTGGAGGAACGGCTCGAGGTATCCCGCGAGCGAGTGGAAACCGGCCGGGTGCGAATCAGTAAATCCGTGGAATCCCGGGAGGTGGTAGTCGACGATCCCCTCAAGCGCGAATCTGTGCGGATCGAACACGTTCCGATCAACCAAGTGGTGACCGGCGAGGTTCCCCAGGTGCGCGAAGAAGGGGATGTCACCGTGATTCCGATCCTCGAGGAGCGGGTTGTGACCCGCACCGAGCTGGTGCTGGTGGAGGAAGTGCGCATCCACCGCGACCACAGCGAATACCACGACCCCCAACGGGTGACCCTGCGCAAGGAAGTGGTGGCCGTGGATCGTTTTGGCGAAGATGGCAAGCCAATGCCTGCCTGATTTCGATCAGCTTCACAGAAACATGTTGTTCACACTCTGAAAGAACACAGACAAACTTGAATTTCCGAGCAGAATCTGTATGGAGGCTAATCACCCAAACGGGATCCTCTCCCTAGTAGTGATGATTAGCCCTATCCAGTTCTTCCTGCATCTATTCCAATGGAAGTCCCCACTTCTCCCATGAGCCACCGCAAGGTCAGAACACTGATGGCCGGCCTTGCAGCGCTGGTTTTCTGCATCACTCTCCTGTTCAACGTATCCACCGCCTCTGCTGCAACCCTGGCGGACGACATGGTGCAAGCCAGTAAGGATGCCTGCATCAATTTGGCTAAGAAGCGTGGCTTCGCCGTGGAAAACGTGATCGATGCCCAACCGGCTGACGGCGACAGTGCCCACGTGGTTCTGAAGCTTGCCAAGGGCGGCGAACGCTTTGAATTCAACTGCGGTTTCTCCCAGAACATCCGCCAGTTCGTGGAACCTGCCCCGGTGGTCACCACCACCCAATCAACCAACGCCCGCGCCAACCAACCCACCAATCGCGACAATCGCGTTGTCGATACCAACCGCGACACCAACAGGGATCGCACTGTGGTGGCCCAACGTGATCGTCAGCGCCAGCGTGATCAGGTTGTGGTCGCTGAGCCGAAGCGTGGTTCAGGATTCAACCCAGCCTGGTTGCTGCCCCTGTTGCTGTTGCCCCTGGCCTTCCTCTTCCTGCGCAACCGTGATGCGGAGTCAGGTGAACCCACCAAGGTGGGTGTCTACACCACCCCAGCTAAGCCAGCGGCGGTGAAGGTGGAAACCACCGCCACCACAACCGTGAACAAGGTGGTGGAAGCGCTGCTCCGCGTTCAGGATTCCGCCATTGAAGTCCGCTCCGGCGCTGGGCTTACCAACTCCGTGGCCCGCACAATCACGGCAGGCTCCAAGGTTCGCTTGAGTGGCCGCTATCAGGACGACTGGGCCGAACTCGCTGAGGGTGGCTGGATCGCCATCCAATCCCTGGCGTCCGACCCCCGCCAGAGCTGAGCGTTAGGGGAAGGGAAAGGCCCGCGGAATCCTGTTCTTCTTCCTGGGCTTCAACCTGGCCATTCCAGTTGCCCCCCTCACGGCCTGGCCTCTTTCAATGGAGGCCAGGCCGATTCCTAGGCTGGATCGATTGGCAGCCCAGCCTTGAACGCAACAGATCTCCACCAGGAACCGCTGCATCGCGAACCACGACCATCCGAGCCCGCCGCCATCGATACAGCGATGGATTGGGATGTGATCGTGATCGGCAGCGGCATCGGCGGTCTGGTGACCGCCAGCCAGTTGGCCGCCAAGGGGGCGAAGGTGCTGGTGCTGGAGCGCTACCTGATTCCGGGGGGCTCGGGCGGCAGCTTCAAGCGTGCGGGCTACACCTTTGATGTGGGTGCCTCGATGATCTTCGGCTTCGGCGAGAAGGGCCACACCAACCTGCTCACCCGCGCCCTGGCCGATGTGGGCGAGCACTGCACCACCATCCCCGATCCGGCCCAGCTCGAATACCACCTCCCCGGCGGCCTCAACGTGGCCGTGGACCGCGACTACGAGCGCTTCATCGCCGATCTCACCGC
>JAPLIE010000032.1 GCA_026389265.1 Cyanobacteriota bacterium
GGTGGCCGCTTCCGACTGGGCGATCTCGTTTTCGTGGTGGGGAAAGATCAGATCGGCGCCGCCAAGATGGATGTCGATCGTGTCGCCCAACTCCTCGCGCACCATCGCCGAGCATTCGATGTGCCAGCCGGGACGGCCCGGGCCCCAGGGTGAGGGGAAGCTGGGTTCGCCCGCCTTGGCTCCTTTCCAGAGGGCGAAATCGAAGGGATGGTGCTTGCGGTCTTTCTCGACGGTGGCAACGCGGCCGGAGGCGTTGTCCTGCTGGTCGGCCAGATCCCGGCCCGAGAGTTTGCCGTAATCCCGGTGCTTGAGCACGGCGAAATACACATCGCCATCCACCGAATAGGCCGCCCCCCGGGCTTCAAGGTCGCCGATCAGGCTGCGGATCGCATCGAGGCTGCGGGTGGCCCGGGGCATCCTGTCGGCGGGAAGGATATTGAGGGCGGCCATGTCGGCCACGAAGGCCTCGATATTGCGCTCGCTCACCGCCTCCATCGAGCTGCCCTCGGCCGCGGCCCGGGCGAGGATCTTGTCGTCGATGTCGGTGTAGTTCTGCACAAAGGTCACCTGATAGCCCAGCCAGATCAGGTAACGGCGCAGAACATCCCACACGATGTAACTGCGGGCATGGCCGAGGTGGCAGAGGTCGTAGACGGTGACGCCGCAGCAGTAAACCGAGACCTTGCCCTCGCGAAGGGGCACGAAGTCGGCCTTGGCCCGGGTGAGAGTGTTGGTGAGCCGCAGGGTCAAGGCGGGGGCCGGCCCGGGGCCGGTTAGCGACGGATCGGTTGCACCGTAAGGCCTGGGGAGCTTGGAGCTTTGCGAGGGCTCAAGCCCATGCTCAGCCCGTGATCTGGGTAGAAGGGGAGAGCGTCAGGACGAAGCCGAATCGCTAGGGCTCTGGTCCAGGGCCTGAGGCCCTTCTGCCTTCGCCACTGCCGTGCCGGGGTGAATCCCCTCAGCCCTGCCCCAGTCGACCACCGCCGTAGCCCGCCCGCTGCCGCACCGCTTCACACCAGTCGAGGTTGGCGAGGTACCAATCCACCGTGGCGGCAAGACCCTGCTCAAAGTTGTGGCGCGGCTGCCAGCCCAATTCGGTGCTGATGCGGGTGGGATCAATCGCATAGCGGCGGTCGTGGCCGGGGCGGTCGCGGACCGGGGTGATCAGGGAGGTGTGGCGAGCGCGATCGGGCAGGCGCTGATCCAGGAGGGCGCAGATCGCTTCCACCACCTGCTTATTGGTGCGCTCCCCATGGCCCCCGACGCAGTAGCTGCGGCCCAACTCCCCCCGCGTCGCCGCCAGCAGTAAGGCGTCCACGTGATCCTCCACATAGAGCCAGTCGCGCACATTGGCGCCATCGCCGTAGAGGGGTATGGGCTCCCCGGCCGCCGCCTTGAGGATCACCACGGGGATCAGCTTCTCGGGGAACTGCCAGGGGCCGTAGTTGTTGGAGCAGTTGGTGAGTACCACCGGCAGACCGTAGGTGTGGTGCCAGGCGCTCACCAAGTGATCACTGGCGGCCTTGCTGGCCGAATAGGGGCTGCGGGGGTCGTACGGCGTCGTCTCCGAGAAGCGGCCCGTTTCACCCAACGAGCCGAACACCTCATCGGTGCTGATGTGGTGCAGGCGGAAGCCGGCCTGGCGCTCGGCCGGAAGGGCCTCCCAGTGGCTGCGCAACGCCTGGAGCAGGTTGAAGGTGCCGGTCACGTTGCTTTCGATGAAGGCGCCGGGGCCATCGATTGAGCGGTCCACGTGGCTTTCGGCGGCCAGGTGCAGCACCAGATCCGGATCGGCGGCCTGCACAGCCTCGGCGGTGGCGGCGCCATCGGCAAGATCCACCTGTAGCAGCTGATGGCTTTCAGCCGCTTGATCTCCCAACCGTTCGATGCCGGTGAGGTCGCTGGCATACCCCATCTTGTCAAGGTTGAACACCGTGGCGCTGCTGGCGCTCAGCAGCCTCCTGACCATGGCGCCGCCGATGAAGCCAGCGCCGCCGGTCACCAGGATCCTTTGGCGCCCCTGGAGCAGGGCGGGAAGCGAGTCAGGGGAGTTGGCGGGGTTGGTCATGGGAAGAGAAACTCGCGCGTTTGAAGCAGAGAGGTAGCTGCTTGGGGGCTGGTGAAGGGGAATGGCTGGCGTCACTCAGGGCCAGCCCCGCTTAGGGGGTGACTGGCGGGACTTCGGCCAGGACCTGGGCCAGGGAGGCACGCCAGTGGATTGGATCCATGGCGAGGGACTGGCGGCTTGCAGTGCAATCCAGCAGTGAATAGCTGGGCCGTTGGGCCGGGGTCGGGTAGTCGGCCGTGGTGAGCGGTCTGACCTCAGCCGCTCGCTCCAGTAGGCCGGCGGCGACTCCGAGTTCACCGATCGCCACAGCGAAGTCGTACCAGCTGGAGGCGCCGGCATCGCTCCAGTGCAGGGTGCGCGGGCCATCGGCATCAGTTCCGATCCCGATCGCCCGCCAGCAGGCGGCTGCCAGGGTGTGGGTGGCCGTCGGGCAGCCCACTTGGTCGGCCACCACGCCCAGGGGTTCGCCCGCTGCGGCCTTCATGGCATGGAGCCGCAGCATCGTGAGGCAGAAGTTTTTGCCCACAGGCCCGTACACCCAGCTGGTGCGCAGCACTCGGGCTCCAGGGAGGGCGAGGGCCGCCGTTTCGCCCGCCGCCTTGGTGGCCCCATAGACCCCCAGGGGATCGAGCGCCTGATCCGGCCGGTAAGGCGATCCCTGAGCGCCGTTGAACACGAAATCGGTGCTGACCTGAAGCAGCCTTCCCCCTGTTTCCGCAAGGGCTTCGGCAAAAGCCTGCGGCGCCCCAGCGTTGATGGCCATGGCCCGATCGGCCTCGCTTTCGGCTCGGTCAACGGCGGTGTAAGCGCCGGCATTAAGCACCCAGTCGGGCTGATGCTCTAGAACGGCCAGCCGACAGGCTACTTGATTGGCGAGGTCCAACTCGCTGCGACCGGTGGCGATCAGGATCACCCCTTCGGGAAGGCTGGCCTGCAGCGCGGTGCTGAGCTGGCCCTCCCGGCCTGTGAGCAGCACCTTCATGGCAGAGGACTGTCAAAGACATCGCCGGCGGCTACGGCTTCAGCGAGCCCAGGGGCGGCGGCATCCTTGTCCGCCAACAGGGGTTCGATGCCTGAGGAGGGCCATTCAATCCCGATGGCCGGGTCGTTCCAGCGGAGGGATCGCTCGCAGGCGCGGCTCCAGTAGCCGACGGTTTTGTAGAGCACCTCGGCGTGGTCACTGAGGGTGAGGAAGCCGTGGGCGAAGCCGACGGGAACCCATAGCTGCTGATGATTTTCGCCGCTCAACCTCGCCCCAACCCAACGGCCGAAGCTTGGTGAGTGGCGGCGCAGATCCACCGCCACATCGAAGATCTCGCCGGCCACACAGCGCACCAGCTTGGCCTGGGCTTCCGGGGCCACTTGGTAGTGAAGGCCCCGCAGCACCCCCCGGCTGGAGCGTGACTGGTTGTCCTGCACGAAGCTGGGCAGCTCAGCCTCCGGGATGCCGAGGGTTTCAGCAAAGCTCCGTCGGTTCCAGCTTTCGAGGAAGTAGCCCCGATCGTCGCCGAACACCTTGGGTGTGAGCAGCAGGGGGCCATCCAGGGAGAGGTGTTCAACCTGCATGGGTCTTCTCCAGCAGTTGCAGTAGGTAGTTGCCGTAGCCGCTCTTGCGCAGCGGACCCGCCAATCGCTCCACGGCGGCAGCATCGATCCAGCCCATTCGCCAGGCCACCTCCTCGGGGCAGCCCACTTTGAGTCCCTGGCGGTGTTCCAGGGTGCGGATGTAGCTGGCGGCCTCATGGAGCGAATCGGGGGTGCCGGTATCCAGCCAGGCCATGCCACGCCCCATCAGCTCGACCCGCAGCTGACCATCTTCAAGGTATAAGCGATTGAGGTCGGTGATCTCCAATTCGCCCCGGGGCGAGGGCTGTACCTGATGGGCCCGTTCCACCACGGAGGCGTCGTAGAAGTAAAGACCGGTCACGGCATAGCGGGAACGGGGTGTGGTGGGTTTCTCCTCGATGCTCAGCACTTGGCCATCGGGGGCGAACTCCACTACGCCATAGCGTTCGGGATCCCGCACCGGATAAGCAAACACAGTGGCGCCGCTAGTGAGGCCATAGCTCGACTGCAGCTGAGGCACCAGATCGTGGCCGTGGAACAGGTTGTCCCCAAGCACCAGAGCGGCGGGGTGACCAGCCAGGAAGTCCTCGCCGATCAGGAACGCCTGGGCCAGGCCATCCGGGCTGGGTTGGATCGCATAGGTGAGATCGATTCCCCAGGCGCTGCCGTCACCCAGCAACCGCTGAAATGCGGCCTGGTCGGTGGGGGTGCTGATGATCAGAACATCGCGGATTCCCGCCAGCATCAGCGTGCTGAGTGGGTAATAGATCATCGGCTTGTCGTACACCGGCATCAGCTGCTTGCTCACCGCCGTGGTGAGCGGCGCCAGCCGACTGCCGCTGCCACCGGCCAAGATGATCCCTTTGCGGCGCGGTGATTCCTGGACTGGGGGCATGCTCGCCGGTCTTCCGGATTGGTTTGGATTGTCCCATGGGCGGTGCGGTTCCCTTCCCGCGCTGCTCACTTGGCCTCCATCCAGTTTGGACCCATCCCCGTTTCCACCTTCAGGGGCACCCGCAGCTGCACGGCTTCCTCCATCGTGCGACGGGTGAGGTCGCGCACCGCCTCCAGGGCTTCTGGGGCGACCTCCAGCACCAGTTCATCGTGGACCTGCAGCAGGAGACGGGCCGGCAGGCCCTGGTTGTGCACGGTGCGGTGCAGGTGCACCATGGCCAGCTTGATGATGTCGGCGCTGGAGCCCTGGATCGGGGCATTGGCTGCCGCCCGGAGCTGCTGGCCCTCCATGCCGCCCCGGCGGGCCGCTTCCAGGTCGATCACCAGGGGATCCTTGCCCAGCAGGCGTCCCAGACCACCTGGATCGAAGTGAAAAGGGCGCCTCCGGCCGAGAATCGTTTCTACGTAGCCGCGGCTGAGGGCCAGCCTCTCCTGTAACTCCAGGTAGGCGAACACCTTCGGATAGCGCTGCTTGTAGCGGCTCAGGAACTCCTTGGCCTGAGCCTGCGGGAGCCCCGCCTCCCGGGCCAGCCGCTGGGCGCCCATGCCGTAGATCACGCCGAAGTTGATCGTCTTGCCCAGCCGCCGCTCATCGCTGCTCACCTCCTCTTTGTCCAGCAGCAGCCGGGCGGTGAGAGCGTGCACATCGTCGCCGTCGTTGTAGGCCTGCACCAGCACCTCTTCGCCGGAGAGATGGGTGAGGATGCGCAGCTCGATCTGGGAATAATCGGCACTGAGCAGCAACCAGCCCTCCTGGGGCAGGAAGGCCTTGCGGATCCGCCGGGAGAACTCCGTGCGGATGGGGATGTTCTGAAGGTTCGGATTGCTGCTGCTCAGCCTTCCGGTGGCGGTGACGGCCTGGTTGAAATCGGTGTGCACCCGTCCGGTTTCCGGCTCCATCAGGGCCGGCAGGGCGTCCACATAGGTGCTGCGCAGCTTGCTGAGGGTGCGGTGCTCCAGCACCAGGGGCACCACCTGGTGGTCGTGTTCCAGTTTTTCGAGCACGGCGGCGTCGGTGCTCCAGCCGGTCTTGGTCTTGCGGGATTTCTTGCGCTCCAGCCCCAGGGTGTCGAACAGCAGCTCGCCCAGCTGTTTGGGGGAGGCGAGATTGAAGTCCACACCGGCGGCCTCGCGGGCCCGGATCTCCAGGTCCGCCAGGGTGGTGGCCAGTTCCGTGGAGAGCTCCGCCAGGTAGGGGCAGTCGATGCGGATACCGGTGGCCTCCATGGCGGCCAGCACCGGTTCGAGGGGCAGTTCCACCTGCTCCAGCAGTGCCGGCAGGGCGGCTCCCAGGGCCGCGAGCTGCTCGCGCAGCATCCCCGTGAGCCTCCAGGTGACATGGACATCCATGCCGCAGTACTGCGCGGCCGCCGGGATCGGTACGGCCGCGAAGCTGACTCCCTTCGGCACTAGATCGCCGTAGCTGGTGGGGGTGAAGCCCAGGTTGCGCTGGGCCATCACCTCCAGGCCGTGGCGATCGTTGGCATCGCGGAGGTAATCGGCCAGGAGGGTGTCCATCACCACGCCCTCAAGGGCCAGGCCGTGGCGCAGCAGCACGAGACGGTCGTATTTGGCGTTCTGGAGCGTCTTGGGGTGGGCGGGGCTGGCGAGCCTGGGGGCCAGGGCCTGCAGCACCGTTGCCAGGGGTAGCTGGGTGATGCTGGCGTCCGCCGCCGCTTCGCCCAGGCCCGCCAGCAGTCCCTGGCTCTCGCTGCCGCCGTGGCCGATCGGGATATAGGCCAGATCCGATGCACCGGCACCCCAGCACAGCCCGATGCCAACCAGCTCGGCGCGGAAGGGATTGAGGGCCGTGGTCTCGGGGTCGAGGGCCTCGGGATGGGCCGGTTCGGGGGCGGCCTGCAGCCTGAGCAGCTGGGCGGCCAGCTGAGCCTCCGTGGTGATCAGCTCCGGTTGGAGGGA
>JAPLIE010000189.1 GCA_026389265.1 Cyanobacteriota bacterium
CAGCGGCGGCTTCAGTAACCAGAGCCTGGGCGGGCTGCTGCGGGATCTGGCGGCCGGTCTGCCGCTGCTGAGTTGGAAGCAATGGCAGCTCGTGCGGGCCTGGGGCCGCCGCGGCGATCCGATCCTGGCGGTGGGGGACCTGCTCCCCCTGCTGCTGGCCTGGGCCGGCGGTGGGCCCTACGGCTTCGTGGGCACCCCCAAGAGCGACCACACCTGGGCCGACCCGGCGCCCAGCGGATGGGGGGCCTCACCCCTGGCGGATGGCTACCACCGCCTCAAGGGCAGCGAGTGGGATCCCTGGGAGTGGTCCTTGATGGGCCAGCAACGCTGCCGGCTTGTGGCCGTGCGCGACCGCCTCACCGCCCGGGGCCTGCGGCGCCATGGCGTGGCGGCCCTCGCCCCGGGCAACCCGATGATGGATGGCTTCGAGCCAGCCCCCCTGCCGGCCTGGCTGGAGGGCCAGCGGCGCCTTCTGCTGCTACCGGGAAGCCGCCTTCCCGAGGCCCTCCGCAACCTGGCTCGGCTGCTTGAAGGGCTGCCGAACCGACCGGAGCCGATCACCGTGCTGCTGGCGTGCGGCTCCAGGCCGGCCGCCGCCGAACTGGCGCCTCTGCTGAGCGCCGCCGGCTTCCTTGCGGGCTCCCCGCCGGTCGGCAGCGGGGCCGCTGCGGCCTGGCGGCGCGGGGCGATGCAGTTGCTGGTGGGCCCTGGCTGCTTCAACCGCTGGGCGGGCTGGGGTGAGCTGGGACTGGCCACCGCCGGAACGGCCACAGAGCAGCTGGTGGGCCTGGGGGTGCCGGCCCTCTCCCTGCCGGGGCCCGGCCCCCAGTTCAAGGCGGGCTTTGCCCGGCGCCAGAGCCGCCTGCTGGGGGGGGCTGTGCTGCCCTGCCACAACGTCCGGGACCTGCGGACCCGGCTGCAAGCGCTGCTCACCGATCCGGCTGAACGACTGCGCCTGGGTGGGATCGGGCGCCGCCGCATGGGGCCGCCCGGGGGCAGCGAGCGGCTCGCCCGGGCGATCGCCGAACAGCTGCTCGATCCGGCCTGAGGTCGCGATGCCGCGGGGGATGATGGGAACCTCCCCCGATCCACCCCGTCCGATGGCCGGCATTCCCGAGCGCAGCTACAACGCCGCCTGCGGACGGCTGGCCAGCCGCCTAGGCATCAGCCAGTCGGCCGCCCGCCGCAAGGTGGAGGTCCGCTCCGCTCAGGAAGGAATGCGGGATACCGCCTCCCGTCAGGCCATCGCCGAGCAGATGCTGGAGGAGGCAAACGCCGCTGGCGTAGATAACGGTGCCTATCTCACCGCCCAGCTCGAGGCGGTGGGCAACGACGTGAACTTCATGCTGGAAGACTGACTCCCTCCGCTGCCTCAGTGCTCGAACACCGAGCCGAACCGCTGGCGATCGAGATCGGCAAACACGGGAATGCAGCCGAAACAACGCCGGGCGAGGTCCCAGCGGTCCTCCCGGCGCAGCATCCTTTCGAGTCGGTCGCGGGCCGCTAGCAGCCAGCGCACATCCCCGGCGGCGTAGGCCAGTTGGGCCTCGCTGAGGTCCTCCACCATGCCCCAGTCAGAACTCTGGGCCTGCTTGTCGAGTTCCACCCCCACCAGCTCCTGAACCACCTCCTTCAGACCGTGACGCGGCGCATAGGTGCGCCCCAGGCGGCTGGCGATCTTGGTGCAGAAGATGGGATTCACGGCGATCCCCAGGTTCTGGGCGAGGGCCGCCACGTCGAAACGGGCGAAGTGGAACACCTTCTCGATCGCCGGATTCTCGAGCAGGGCCTTGAGGCGTGGCGCCCCCTGCTGGCCCCGAGCGAGGCGGATGCAGCTCACGTTGTCGTAGGCATCGCAGATCTGCACAAGGCAGAGGCGGTCCCGTCCATGGATCAGACCCATCGCCTCCGTGTCGATCGCCAGGGCGCTGGCGGCGCCGAGGAGCTCCTGCCATTCGGCATCAAGGTCGCCGTCGAACACCGCGAAGCGGGCCGGGGGCACGGTGGGGGCGGAGGCGCTGCGGGCCTGGGTCATGGCAACGATCGCCGAAGTGCAGGGAAGGTTCATCGTGCCCCAGACCGGGGCCGGGGGCATGGGGGAGAATGAAGTTCACTGTTCGGCAGGCCCCTGATGCCCACGCTGGCTTCCACCCTGCTGCTCACCCTGCTGATGGCGGTGGGCCTGGTGTTCTTCTTGCGGGCCGCCAGCAAGGACCGCACCACCGTGGTGGAGGTTCACTCGCCCCGCCCCGCCCTTGAGGTGCTCGAGGGGCTGAGCGGCTGGCTCACCGAGCGGGGCTGGCGCACCGAAACCGGTGATCCCGCCATCAACCTGCTCCGCTTCCGCGCTGAGGTGGGCGCCAGCACACCCCTGGCCCTGCTGCTCTCGCTGCTTGGCAGCGTGGGGGCCGCGTGCCTGGGCCTGGTGATCCGTCAGGTTCTCCCCCAGCTCGGCTGGTGGCCCCTGCTGCTGGCGCTCCTGGGCCCGGCGGCGGGGCTCATCTACCGCCGCCGGGCCGAGCGGGCCGAAACCTTTGAGCTGCGGTTGATCGAGGCCGACACCAACCAGGGCAGCACCCTGCGGCTGCGGGCCCACCGCGATGAACTGATTGCCATCGAAACCGAGCTCGGCCCGACCCTTCAGCTCGCCAGCGATGGCCGGCTGCTTTCCTCGCCGATTTAGCGCCCGATCCCGACCCGCTCCACCTGCCGGCCTCGACCCGCTTCCTTCCGGTCCGCTCCTTCGTTCTCTTGCTCTCCGAGCCGATGTCTCCGCTCCAGCCCCGCGCCACGGAACGGCGCCAATCGGTTCCCCGGCTCGCCACGGCGCTCCTGAGCCTGGCGGCCCTGGTGGTGCCGGTGCCCGGCGCCGTGGAAGCCCAGTCCCTCTCCAGCCTGGGAGGATCTGCAGCGGCCCCGGCGGTGGATCCCCTGCTCGGGCCCCGCTCGCCGCTGCCCAAGGACTGGGTCGGTACCCGCGGCGTTAGCCCGGCCATCCCGATCCTGATGCTGGCCGGCCATGCCGACTCCCAGGGGATTGGGGGATCGGGCACCAGTGGTGAGGCCGTGGGGCTCTACGGAGCCGCGCCGATGCGGCCCGGCATTAGCGATGAGCACTACTGGTGCCTGCAGGTGGCCCACGCCGTGGCGGTGCTGGGCCGGCAGCGGGGCCTCAACATCAATTTCTACATTCCGCCGGTGCGCACCATGCTCAGCGGCGACGAGTCCGGCACCAACTGGAGTGTGGGGCGGGACCACGCCGCCGCCGGGGGCTACGCCCTGGAGATCCACTTTGATGCGTATGGCAGCGCCGGGGTGGGATCGGGCCTGATCCCGCCATTGCATCGGCCGTTCAGCACGATCGATGAAAGCCTGGCGCGGGAATTCGGCAGCTTCCCGATGAACTTCCGCGACCAGCTCGGCGGGCCCAAGCGCGGCATCGGCCTGCTGGAGGTGGGCAAGCTGGAAGGCCCCCTAGAGGCTTCCCTGCGCGACCCCCGCACCCGGGAGCGCACGATCAAGTACATCGCCCAGCGGGTGGTTTACGCCATCCAGCGTGGCATCGCCACACCCGGAAACATCACCACCACAGGGCTGTTGCCAACTCTCCCGCCTCCGCAGCCCCCAGCGATCGCTGGCCCCTGATCGGGGCTCACCCCACGGCCTGGTGGGGTGCGCACCGTTCCACCAGGGACCCGTCGCCGAGCCAGTTCTGGGGCAGGGTGAACACCTCGGTGAGCAGGGCTTCGCGGCTGCCCGCTTCGGGGGTGTAGGCGTATTCCCAGCGCACCAGCGGCGGCAGGGACATCAGGATCGATTCGGTGCGGCCATTGGTTTGGAGGCCAAAGATCGTGCCGCGGTCGAACACGAGGTTGAACTCCACGTAACGGCCGCGGCGATAAAGCTGGAAGTCTCGCTCCCGCTCCCCCCAGGGGGTGGCCTGCCGACGTTCGGCGATCGGCAGATAGCTCGGCAGGAAGGCATTGCCGCAGGCTCCGGCCAGCTTGAACAGCTTCTCCCAGTCGTGCTCCACCATTCCCAAGGCGGCACTGGCCGCAGCGGCCGGACCGGCCGGATCGGAGCCCTTGTAGAGCACGCCACCGGGATCCTGGTAGTCGTAGAAGATGCCGCCCACGCCGCGGGTTTCACCGCGGTGCTTCAGAAAGAAGTATTCATCGCACCAGGGCTTGAACACCGGGTAATAGGCCGGATCCACACTGTCGCAGGCGCCCTTGAGGGTGCGGTGGAAATGCTGGGCATCCTCAAGGAAGGGGTAGTAAGGGGTGAGGTCGGCGCCGCCGCCGAACCACCACACCGGCCCGGCTTCGAAGTAGCGATAGTTGAGGTGCACCGTGGGGATATAGGGATTGCGGGGGTGCAGCACCATCGAGGTGCCGGTGGCAAACCAGCGCTGGCCCTCCGCCTCCGGCCGCTGGCTGAGGATCGAAGGCGGCAGACGGTCCCCCTCCACCTCGGAGAAGTTCACGCCGCCCTGCTCGAAGATCCGGCCGGCCTTCATCACCCGGGAGCGACCGCCCCCGCCCTCCGAACGCACCCAACTCTCCTCCTGGAACTGGCCTTCGCCATCAAACGCCGCCAGAGCGGAGCAGATCGAATCCTGGAGCCCCATCAGCAGGGTTCTAGCCCGGCCGCGCGAATCGATGGGAGGCGAACTCAGCAGCGGCGCAACGGGCGTGGTCATCCACTGGTGCGCCCTCGGAGGCGCAGAACGTGCGTCCACCCTTTCAGTCCGCCGGCCCCCCGCACAAGGCTTCGAGAGCGTCTGTCACGGGGAGCGGGAGCGAGGCTCCTAGGATCGACCCTTCCCGAGGAGTTCTTGTAGCGGATGGCCACCCCAGACCGGGCTTCCGACCCCCAGACCCCCTCCCTGGACGTCGATTCCCTCGGGGCGGCGCTCGGCCAGCTGCGGGATGCCGGCAGTGGACGCCGCCTGTTGGATCTCGGCTGGATCCGGAGGCTGCGGCGTCAGGAGTCCAGGGCCGTCTTCGAACTGGCCCTGCCTGGTTTCGCTGCTAGCCAGCGTGACCGCATCGCGGCCGAGGCCCGCCAGGCCCTGCTGGCGGTGGCCGGAATCCAAGACGTGCAGATTGAACTGGCCCAGCCCGAAGGCACTCCGGCCGGCTCGCCCCCCGCTGCCGCACCGATCGGTGGAGCAGGCCATGGAGCCGGGGGCCACGGCCAGCCGCCACAGCGCCAGAGCATTCCGGGGGTGCGCCAGGTGATCGCCGTGAGCAGCGGCAAAGGCGGTGTGGGCAAGAGCACCGTGGCGGTGAACCTGGCCTGCGCCCTGTCGGCCTCCGGCCTGAAGGTGGGCCTGCTCGATGCCGACATTTACGGCCCGAACGCTCCGACGATGCTGGGGGTGGCCGACCGCACCCCCGAGGTGCACACGGGCCCCGAGGGCGAACAGATTCTGGTGCCGATCGAAACCTGCGGCATCGCGATGGTGTCGATGGGGCTGCTGATCCAGGAGAACCAGCCCGTGATCTGGAGAGGACCGATGCTGAACGGCATCATCCGCCAGTTTCTGTATCAGGTGGCCTGGGGGGAGCGGGACGTGCTGGTGGTGGACCTCCCTCCCGGCACCGGTGATGCCCAGCTCACGGTGGCCCAGGCGGTGCCGATGGCCGGAGTGGTGATCGTCACCACGCCCCAGCAGGTGTCGCTGCAGGATGCCCGCCGCGGCCTGGCAATGTTCCTCCAGATGGACGTGAACGTGCTCGGCGTGGTGGAGAACATGAGCGCCTTTGTGCCGCCCGATCTGCCGGATCGGCGCTACGCCATCTTCGGCAGCGGCGGCGGTCGGCAGCTGGCCGATGAGGCCGGTGTGCCGCTGCTGGCCGAACTGCCCCTCGAAATGGGCGTGCAGGAAGGTGGGGACCGGGGGCTGCCTGTGGTGCTGGCGGCACCCCAATCCGCCAGTGCCCTCGCCTTCAGCGCCCTGGCGGCCGAACTGGCCGGGCGTTGCGTCGCTCCAGCGACCCCCGCCTGAGCCGGTGACGAACCTCGGGTCCCGCCGCGGCGCCGGCCCCGGGCGGGGCAGGCCACGCCGCTCGCCCTTCGCGGAGATCGACCTGGTGCTCTGGGGAATCCCGCTCGTCCTCACCGCTCTGGCCGGCATCCTGATCGCGAGCACCCAGCGCCAGGCCGACTACGCCGACTGGTATCAGCACTGGCTCACCGCCGCGGTGGGCATCGTCCTGGCCCTGGCCGTGGCGCGCATACCGCTGGAGCGGGTGCAGTCGTGGCAATGGCCCCTCTACGGGCTCACGATCCTGAGCCTGGTGGCGGTGCGCTTCGTGGGCACCTCGGCCCTGGGGGCCCAGCGCTGGATCAGTATTGCCGGCTTCCATGTGCAACCCTCGGAGTTCGCCAAGCTGGCCGCGATCCTGCTGCTGGCGGGGGTGCTCTCCCGTTTTCCAGCCCGACCTGGGGACCTCCCTGGTGTTCGGGGCGGTGCTGCTGGTGATGCTCTTCTGGGCCGGGCTGCCGCTGCCCTGGCTGGTGCTGTTGTTGTCACCGCTGGTGGCCGCCATCGTGGCGGGCGTTCAGCCCCTGCTGCTGATCGTGTGGATTCCCCTGATGGGCTGGGTGGCCTGGACCTCCCTCCCCTGGAAGCGCGTGGGTCTGGTGGTGGTGCTGGCGGTGCAGGGCCTCTTCGCCGTGATCACCCCCTACCTCTGGATGCACGGTCTGAGGGAATACCAGCGGGACCGGCTGGTGCTCTTCCTGGATCCCTCCAAGGATCCCCTCGGGGGTGGCTACCACCTGTTGCAGAGCAAGGTGGGCATCGGCTCAGGGGGCCTCTGGGGCACGGGCCTGATGCATGGCCACCTCACTCTGCTTCGCTTTATCCCCGAGCAGCACACCGATTTCATCTTCAGTGCCCTGGGGGAGGAAACCGGTTTTGTGGGCTCCACCCTGGTGGTGCTGGCCTATGCCCTGCTCTGCGGGCGCCTGCTGCAGATCGCCAGCCGAGCCCGCACCGATGTGGAGGCGCTGCTGGTGGTGGGCATCGGCGCCATGCTGATGTTCCAGGTGGTGGTGAATATCTGTATGACCATCGGCCTCGGTCCGGTCACCGGCATCCCCCTGCCCTGGGTGAGTTACGGCCGTTCAGCGATGCTGGTGAATTACTTCTCCCTCGGTCTCTGCGCCTCGGTGCGGCGCCGCATTCGCAGCAGCGGCCGCTGGTGACAGCGACTCCGGCGGCAGTCCCCTCCCTCGGGCCCACCGGTCCACCCCGGGAGGCGATCGCGATGGCCCAGCCCAGCCCATCCCCGAGGGCGATCCGATGGTGATTCTCAGCGACCTGCGCCGCGAGCTCGGCCAGGGGATGCCACCCGGCCGATCCGACGACGACAGCGTGCGGCGCCAGTGGTGGGCTGCCCTGGCCACTCTCCAGGACGATATGCTGGCCGTGGCGGATCCCCCCCGGGGGCTCTGGCTGGCCGCCCCCCTGCCGGCCCTCTACGCGCCGGAGTTGCTGCAGGGCCTGCGGGGCTGGGTCTGGACGCCCAAGCAGATCGGCACCCTGCTGCCCACCCCGCCCCTGCTGCCGGGGGGGGCCGCCGCGAAGGACCATGGCCCCCCGCCGGGCCTGCAGCGGCTCGCCCTCCGGGACGAGGACGGCACCGATCCCCTGCTGATCGTGATCACCCCTGCGGTGCAGGTGGCCCTGGCGATTGAGGGGGAGGCGGGAGCCCGCCGGCTGCTCGTTCGCTTCGATGCCCCCGCCCTCTCGTCTGCCCTGCAGCTGCTGGACCGGCGTCTCCGGGAGGACGCGCCGGTCCAGGCGCGGCGGCTGCGCACCAGCCTGCGGGAGCTGGGCCCGCTTCATCACGACCCGGATCTGGCGATGCGGTTTTGGCCGAGGCTGGCGGAACGCCTGGCCGCCATGGCACCGAGCGTGACCCTGCAGCCCCTTGTGCGGGCTCCGGATGGGGCGGGGCGGGGCACCGAGGCTGAAGGCGAGGAGCGGGTCGAGGCCGGTCTGGAGGCGGCAGCCCAGGCCGAGCTCGCCCTGCTGGAGGCCCTCACCCATGAAGTGCGCACCCCCCTGGCCACCATCCGCACCCTGATCCGTTCCCTGCTGCGCCGCCGGGAACTTTCGCCGGTGGTGCGCCAGCGGCTGGAACAGATCGATGGCGAATGCAGTGAGCAGATCGACCGCTTCGGGCTGATCTTTCTGGCGGCGGAGCTGCAACGGCAACCGGAATGGAGCCGGCCCCTGACCGCCACCGAACTGGCCCGCACCGACCTGAGCCAGCTGCTGCGGCAGCTCGAAGCCCTCTGGCAACGTCAGCTGGCCCGCCGCGATCTGGCCCTCACCCTGGCGATCGATCCCGACCTGCCGCCGGTGCTCAGTGACCCGACCCGGCTGGAGACCATGCTCGGCGGCCTGATTGACCGCTTCAGCCGCAGCTTGGCCAGCGGCAGCCACGTGCTGGTGAGCCTGCAGCCTGCCGGCTCCCGCCTGAAGCTCCAACTCAGCAGCAGCAACCCGGCACGGCGCGCCCAGGGGGAACGATCCGACAGCGCCACCAGTCGGGGCGACTTGGTGGGTCCGGTGCTGAGCTGGAATCCCGGCACCGGCAGCCTGCAACTCAGCCACCAGGCCACCCAGCAACTCTTCCACCGGCTCGGCGGGCGCCTCACCGAACGGGGCGACTCGAGCCTCACGGTGTTCTTCCCGGTGGCCGCCGGCTGAGGATGGGTCGGGCGCTCTTTGTTGACGGGTGTGAAGAGTGGGCCGCCCCGGCGAAGGGGGGCCGAATCACGGTGCTAGCTTCCGCCTGAAACGCTCCTTGAGCCATGGCAGCGACGGCCCTGAACGGTCAACTTCCGAAGTACATCGGCAGCACGGGCGGCCTGCTCAATGCCGCCGAAACCGAAGAGAAATACGCCATCACCTGGACAAGCTCCGACGCCCAGGTGTTTGAGCTCCCCACCGGTGGTGCCGCCGAGATGAACGCTGGCGAAAACATCATGTACTTCGCCCGCAAGGAGCAGTGCCTGGCCCTTGGCACCCAACTGCGCACCAAGTTCAAGCCCCGCATCGAGGACTACAAGATCTATCGGATCTACCCCGGTGGTGACACCGAGTTCCTGCATCCCAAGGATGGCGTTTTCTCTGAGAAGGTGAATGAGGGCCGCGAAAAGGTGGGCCACATTGCCCGCCGGATCGGCGCCAACCCCAACCCCGCCAGCCTCAAATTCAGCGGCAAGGAGCCTTACGAAGTCTGAGCCTTGTGCACGACGCTCTATAACGGCGGGGCAGTCAGCCCCGTTTTTTTTGCCTGCCGCTTGCCTTGATGCCGGATTCCGATCCAGCCACCGACCGCTCCGCCTTTCTCGCCGAAGCTGCCCTCGGTGCTGAGGCCTTTGGCGGCCGCACCTTCATCCCCCTGTCGAAACGGTGGCCCGCCGACCTAGAAACGCCCCTGAGCACCTGGTTGAAGGTGGGTGCCGGCGGACGCCAGGGGGTGCTGCTGGAATCTGTGGAGGGCGGCGAGCGGCTCGGCCGCTGGAGTGTGGTGGTGGGCGACCCCCTCTGGACCCTCACCTGCCGGGGCGCTGTTCGGTGCCTGGGGCTATGAACTGATCCGCTGGATCGAACCCAGCGTTCCGGTCCACGCCCCGGCCCCGGGGGATCCACCGGACGGGAACTGGATGCTCGCCGACAGCCAGCTGGTGTTCGACCAGGTGAAGCGCCAGATCACCGCCGTGGCCTACGTGAACCTGACCGAGCAGGCCGATGCCGCCGAGGCGTGGGATCGGGCCGCCGGCCAGATCGCCGCCCTTGAGGCCCGCATGCACGCTCCCCTGCCGCCGGAGATCAAGCCGCTGCAGTGGCATGACCATCCCGGCGCCGAAGTGGGCACCACCGCCAACCGCAGCCGCGAGGATTTTGAGGCCGCGGTCCGCCAGGGACGCGAACACATCGCCGCCGGGGATGTGTTCCAGCTGGTGCTGAGCCAGCGGCTGGAGGCGCGCATTGCCCGCGATCCCTTCGACCTCTACCGCAGCCTGCGGATGGTGAACCCCTCCCCCTACATGGCGTTCTTCAATTTTGGCGACTGGTTCCTGATCGGCTCCAGCCCGGAGGTGATGGTGAAGGCCGAACCCAGCGATGGAGGGGGAGTGAAGGCTTCCCTGCGGCCGATCGCCGGCACCCGCCACCGGGGCGCCGACGACCGGGAGGACGAGGCCTTGGCCCAGGAACTGCTGGCCGACCCGAAGGAGCGGGCCGAGCACGTGATGCTGGTGGATCTGGGCCGCAACGATCTGGGCCGCGTCTGCAGGCCGGGCAGCGTGGCCGTGCATGACCTGATGGTGATTGAGCGCTACTCCCACGTCATGCATATCGTCAGTCAGGTGGAGGGGGATCTCGATCCCCGCCACGACATCTGGGATCTGTTGATGGCTTCCTTCCCGGCCGGCACCGTGAGCGGCGCACCCAAGATCCGCGCTATGCAGCTCATCCACGCCCTGGAGCCCAACGCCCGGGGTCCCTATTCCGGTGTCTACGGCGCGGTGGACCTCAACGGCGCCCTCAACACGGCGATCACGATCCGCAGCATGGTGGTGCTCCCCCCCGAACCCGGAGATGCCCAGCCAGGCTGGAGGGTGCGGGTTCAGGCGGGAGCCGGCATCGTGGCCGATTCGGTGCCGGCCTCGGAGTACCAGGAAACCCTCAACAAGGCCCGTGGCATGCTCAAGGCCCTCGCCTGCCTCGAGCCTCTTGCCGGGGCCAAGCCATGAGCACTCCCCACCTGTTGCTGAAGGGCTTCGAGGTTGAGATGTACACGGGCCGCCCCGACGGCACGGTTGTGGGCTGCGCGGCGGAAGCGGCGCGGGAACTGGCCGGATTTGTGACCGAGCCGGACCATCGCAACCTCGAATACATCACCCCCCCCGATGCCAGCTACGGGCGTCAGCTGGAGTTACTGCTGGAACCGCGGCAACGGCTGCGGCGCTGGCTGCAGCCCCGGGGGCTCACCCTGCTGCCGGGCAGCACCCTGGCCACCGGAGGTAGCGACCGCTTCGAGCGATCGGATCCCTCCAACCCATACCACGCCCACATCGAGCACACCTACGGCACCCGGGTGGTGACCGCCAGCGTGCACATCAACTTCGGCCTGGCGGCGATGGACCCCCTCTTCGCCGGCCTGCGTCTGCTCCGCTGCGAGGGGGCCCTGCTCCTGGCCCTGAGCGCCAGTTCCCCCTTCCTCGATGGCCAGGCCACAGGAGCCCATTCCCAGCGGTGGCTGCAATTTCCGCTCACGCCGTCGCAAGTGCCCATTTTCCTCAACCACGCGCACTACGTGAGCTGGATGGAGGAGCAGCTCGCCGCCGGCTCGATGCGCAACGTGCGCCACCTCTGGACCTCCGTGCGTCCCAACGGTGACGACCGCCCCCACGACCTCAACCGCATCGAGCTGCGGATCTGCGATCTGATCGCCGATCCCCTCGAACTGCTGGCGGTGACCGCCTTCGCCGAGCTGCGCCTGCTGCAGCTCTTGGCGGAGCCGGGGCGCTTCGATCCGCTTTTAACCAGCGACCTTTCACCGGAGGATCTGGCCGACCTCGCCGATGCCAACGACCGGGCCGCCGCCCGCTCCAGCCTGGAGGCGGAACTGCGCCACTGGAAGACCGGCGCACCGATCCTGGCCCGAGACTGGATCGCGGCGGAGCTGGAATCGCTGGCCCCCCTGGCCAAATCCCTGGGCCTTGAGAACCTGCTGCCCCCGCTAGAGATGCTGCTCACCCGAGGCAACACCGCGATGCGCTGGCTCGCCCTCCTGCGGACCGGCCAACCCGTGGCGGAAATCGTGGCGGCCGAAGCCGCAGCCCTCGAAGCTCGGGAAACCGCGCTAGAGGCATGCCTTGCGACAGACCCAGCCCTCGCTTTGGGATGATCATGGAACGCTCCAACGCTTTCGAGCTGTCCATGCGGCCGCCCTCCCCAGCGACAGCCGCAGCGCCCCCACCGCCGGGGTCGTTGCCGATGGCCGGAT
>JAPLIE010000181.1 GCA_026389265.1 Cyanobacteriota bacterium
GCTTCCAAGGTGGTGAAGGGAGCGCCGATGATGCCATCGCGGTTGCCATCCACCTGGAAGCTTGTTTCCAGCTCCCAGGCCTTGGGTGTGTTGAACCCATCGGCGCCGCTGGTGGATTGCAAGTTCCAGTTGGCATCGAGGCTCCAGGTGTGGAGGAAGCTGGCGGTGTTGTTGCGCCAGAGAACCTGGTTGGTGTCGCCGATCTTTTCAGCGGCCAGCATCTGCCACTCGCGGCTGTCGCTGCCGGTCGCGCTGACACCCCAGGGGACAGTGATCTCTTGCCGCGTGCCAGCGCCGGTCTCCACGAAGGCAATGCCATCGCCGCGCCTGAGCAGCGTGGTGTTGCCTTGATTTTCGATGGCGGTGTCGTCATTGAGGATCGTGCCCACCACCGCAGCTGTGGTAGCAACGGTGTAACTGGTGCCTACGGCGAGGGTGAGGGCAACGGTTTCATCAGCCTCGATCTCAACATCAACTGTTGGATTAACCGCGACGGTGGCGGTGGCGGAGTTGGCCGCAAAGGTGACCGTTTTGGTGGCGGGTGTGGGGGCGATACCGGTGTAATCGATGCCCAGGATGGCGCTGCCGCCCACGGTGTAACTCACTGCCAGGGCGGAGGTGATGTCGCCGCTGCGGCTGAAGAGGTAGCGCAGGGCCGCCTGGCCGTCTTCCATCACGCTGGTCTCCGCGATCGCGAGGCTGACCTTGGGAGGAACGCCGATGGTGTTGAAGCTGGCTTCGCAGACCTGATCGCCGAGGCGCACCCGATAAAAGTATGTGATGCCTGGCTGCAGGTCTTGGAGCACCGCCGCAGTCACGAACTCCGTGCCAGAGGGTTGCGGCGTCAGGGTGTAGAGCCTGGGGGCCTGCTCCACGATCGACCCGCCCCAGAGCTCGAGAGTGCTGATCGCATCGGCATCGATGGACCAGGCCAGGCTGGCGGTGCTGGAATCGACCTGCTGGAGCAGAGGAAGGTTGCGAAAGCTCGGCGGCTGCACGGGGGTGATTCGGTAGATCGCTCCCGCCGTGTCGGCACCTGTGCCGAAGAAGAAACCCGTTTTGCTGTAGTCGCCTAAGTAGAGGCTGCCGCCCGCCGCCAGCAGGGCGCTGGGATTACCCATCTGGGAACTATTGATGAAATGGTAGTAGCCGCCCGTTTCGGGATTCGCTGCCACGACAGGGTTTTCATCGTTTTTGGCCGTGCCCACTCCGAACTTGCCGAAGAAGGTGGTGAAAACCGTGTCGATAAACTCGCTCGGGAAGCCGCTTGGGGCGATCGAAACCTCCACCGCTCCTTCACTCTTGCGGCCATTCAGGGGCAGAAAGCTGACCAGAGGCTCCCGGTAGCTAGGGGAAGGATTGACGATGACGCCGTCGCTGCTACGTACGTAGGATTCAGAAAAGCCATAGTCGGGAACTGTGCGGCCTAATTCGCTGGCATTGATGCGGTTCAGCTCATCGGAGCTGAGGGTCAATTCGCCGTTGGGCGGATCAGAAAATCCATTGTCTTGGAAGATCAGATTGCCATTGCGATCGAAACTGATCCCGGCGGCATTGCGCACACCGCTGGCGACCATCAGCGGTACCCCGATGCTCAGCTTCTCGCCTTGATCAGTGATCAGAATTCTTTGGATTGAATCGGGCGCCATCTGGGCTGGCGCAAACTCCACATCTCCGTATCCGCTCAAGCCGATCGTGAGCGATGGATCGGTGGAGCGGTTTTCCTCAAGAGGACCGAGGTTGAAGAAGAGCTCGACACCATTGGCTGCCGTGGCACTGCTGCGAACCGCCAGGGCGTAGGAACTGTGGGGATTGGTGGCGGTGAGATAGGCCTGGGGGAATTGGAAGCGCAGCACGGCCTCCTCCACCAGCGGCGCCGCGGCAGTGGCGCCAGTGCGGAAGATGGTGAGGGTCGGCGAGATCGTCTGGCGGCCGCTGCTCAACGCGAAGATCAGATTGCCGCAGCGCCGCAGGCTGGTCACGAAACCTGGAACGGTGGCCAGCACCTGCCGGGAATCGCTGACGCCATCGCGGTTGCTGTCTACCAACCGCACCAACTGGGAGGGAGTGCTTCCGAAGGGAGATCGGTTGGCTGGATCTCCCAGGGTCACGGCGGCGAGGAGCGTGCCATCGCTCAGCTCGGCCAAGCTGCTGGGAAAGCCAAGATCGGTGGCGAAACGGCTGACACGGAAGCGCATCGCATCGCTGCTTCGGGCCAGGGGCAAGGCGGCCGCAGGCGTGGTCGGGGCAGGTGCCTCCACCTCCAGCGTCAGGGTGCCAAGGCTGGAAGGCTGCAATGTTTTGTCGGTCAGGCCGGCGGGAATGAATCCCTGATAGGCGGGATTGCTTCCAAAGGGATTATTGAGATTGTTGTTGCCAATCCGAAAATCAGACCACAGCTCAGCCTGCGGCGAAACATTGAGGTTGGCGCTGATGACCGCTTGGTTGGTGCGGTTGATACCACTCCCCTGAATAAGGTTGCCCTCTATCAGGCCTGACTTGAGAATGCTGCCGAAGTTAAGGTCGATGCCGTTGAGGTTGGTGTCGAGAATCGTGTTGTTGACGATGTCAAGTTTTTCGATGCCACCGTTGTAAGTGGCAATGCCCTTGCCGCCACCGAGAATTAGATTGTTTTGAACGCCAATCGAGCCTGAATCCCCGGCAAGTACTATGTTGCCGCCGCCGCCTGTGTCGAGGAAAACATTGTTGCTAACTTGGATTGATTCAGAGTTGTTAAGCTGGAGGACAACGGGAGTGGCACTGAAATCAACATTGCCATTAAAAACATTATTTTCAACAGTGATATCTTTGTAGGCGGGTTGGCCTGCGTCGCGGGTGTACTTCACATAGGCGAAGTCGGCATAGCCCCCTGGTGGCCGCACTGCGGTGATGATCGTGTTGCTCAGACGAGATGAGGCCGCCTGCACGCGCATGTTCACGCCGCGGGCAGGGTCTCCGAGCAGGGTGACCCCATCGAGATTGAAATGACTTACATTAGCGGCAACATTCAAGTAGCCTCTAATGATGCTTTCTCCGCTGCTGTTGCCGCGTGATGGCTCATCGGCAGGGATGCCGTAATTGGCTCCAAGGATTGTGACATCCTTGTTGATTGTTAGCCTCTCGTTATAGACGCCTGCGGCTACCAGAAGCACCGCGCCGGCGGATACCTGATCCAGGGCCGCCTGGATGGTGGCGAATTGGGCATTGGCACCACCAACCCGCACCACGTCTTGGGGCAGGCTGGGCTGTGAGGTGGGGACGCGATCTTCCACCCTGTAAACAACGCTGCTGCTGCGCCGTTCGCCGGCTGGAATACTCAGGACTTGGGGATCCTGCGGATTGAAGCTCCAGTTGCCATTGTCCTGAAAGACAAAACCAGCTGGCGCCGATCGCAGCAGTCGGAAATAAGCCTGATCACCACTCTCCTGGTCGGTGGAACTGAGCTTGCCTTGGAGGCTCGCCGCGCCGACCCTGGTGGAGAGCTTGGCCCCAAAGGTGGCAATCGGATCATGATTCAGCTCACCGATCAGCGTTGCCTTGAGGGGCGCGGCCGTGGCGATGCTGTAGGCCGGATCGCGATTGAGGCTGAGCAGGATGCTCTCGTCGCCTTCCACCAGGCCATCGACCACGGGGCTGAGGGTCAGATCGGCCGAGCGCACCCCGGCAGGCAGAATGAAGCGCTGTGCTGCTCCAGGCACGGCGCCGCTGTAGTCGGCCTGGCTGGCGCTGCCGCTCAGTGAATAGCTGATGCTGAGCGGATTGAGCAACGAGCCGGTGCGGCTGAAGCTAAACAGGAGAGCCTCTTGATTCTGCTCGCGCACACAGGTGCGATTCAGGCTGACCGAAACGGAGGTTGGGGCAGCAGGCTCGGAGATATCCAGGCTCGCAATGAAGATGTCTTGGCCACCATTGGAGGTTCGACCCTCTAAATTGCCATTGGTGAGACCTGAAACGATCAGGCTATTGTTGCCCGCTGCCGTCACAGACCAGCCGACATCATTCCCTGCTGTGCCCAACAGTTTTGTCCATTCGATGATGCCGTTCTGGCTGATTTTGGTAATGAAGACATCTTCGCCGCCATTGTTGATCTGGCCGCCGAGGTTGCCGGAGGTGTGGCCCGTCAGATAGACGGATCCATCTTGGCCTGTGGTGATGGTGCGGGCTTCTTCCTTGGCTGGCGTGCCTTGGAGAGCGGTCCAAATCAGATTGCCGTTTCGATCATATTTCTGAACCGCTACATCACGGTTGCCTTGATTAAGGTTGCCGCCGAGGTTGCCATCTGTGCTGATGGCAACGTAGACGGAGCCATCGATGCCAATGCTGAGATCTTCGCCGTAGGAATTGCCCGCTATCGTATCGCCGATTATTTTTGTGTAGACAACCGTGCCGTCGCTGGCCTTGAGTTTGCTCAGGAATCCTCTGGCTGGACTTGTGGCATTGCTGTCACCGGAGAAGCCGGTGACATAGATGAAGCCATCGTTGCCAACCGCCAAATTCATGCCGTAGTCTTGATTGCCACTGCCGATGCGCGTGGCCCAGATCACATTCCGGGCAGCATCCGCCTTGATCACAAAGGCATCTGGCGGCGCCTCCTGGGTCGGCCTTGTGGGTAGCAGGCTGAAGCTGAGGCTTGCGGTATATCCGATGCCGTAGATTGCGCTATCGCTTTGGCTTACGGCCAGGGAGCGCAGCAGATCCCATGACTCGGCCCCAAGTTGCAGGGTCCAGTCCTTCTGGCTGCTGCTGTTGATGCGGCTCAGGAAGCCATCGCTAGGTACAGCGCTCGGGGTGGAGGTTTTGTTGTCGCCGAGTCCCCCTTGGGTGCCGCCGCTCACATAGAGCACTCCGTAGGGATCGACGCCTAGGCCCCTAACCTGGTCATCTTGGTTGCTGCCGTACCACTGGGTCCACAGCCGCTGACCGGCGAGGTTGTATCGACTCACGAAGCCATCGCGTCGGCCCCGGGCTGTTTGGCTGTCCCAGGCGCCGCGATCGGTCTCCCCACCCAAATAGATAGACCCGTCGCTTCCGCTGGTGAGAACAAAGCCGGTGTCACCAAAGCTCCCGCCGAGGAGTTCCAGCCAATTCAGGCGCGGCAGGGAACTGGGGGTGTTGGCTGGTGAATCGGGCATGCTGGGCTAGGTCTTGGGGGGATCAGCGGGGCTTTCGGTTAGGACCTTGGGGGCAGTCGAGGGTGGTGCAGGGCCGTGATGAAGGTCCGTCATCAACTCGCGGTTAGCCGAGGGATGGTGGCGGAGTCGAGGTGACACAGGTGTCCGACAGTACGGCCATACCAAGGAATTGACCAAGATTATCTGCAGTTGCGATTTTTAAATCACTGGCTGAGGATCGGCGACAGGGTGGTTCAGAGCCACCACCAGCTCTCGAAGCCGGCGGCCTGACCGCAGGCTTCTCCCGCCTCATTGCGAAGGGTCCAGAGCCTGGCGCCCTCGATGCGGAACCGGCGGCCCTGGCTGTCGATGCGGATGCCGCCGTAGTTGCTGATCGCTTCGCGGCGCAGGGCGAGGATCAGGGCGCTGGCGCGGGCCTGCCGTTCCGCCGGTTCGGCCGTGAGGCGCGACGGCATGCCCACCATGGATCCCCAGGGGCGCTGCCACAGTCGCAGGGCGGCCGCGTTGGCGTAGGTGAGGCGGGGATCGACGCCGCCGTCGTGGGCGAGCACGACACTGGCCGTGGCGAAGAGTTCCTGGGCCTGGAGCCGCAGCGGCCGCTCGGCATGACCCGCCAGCAACGGCACCCCATAGGCGCGGCGGTGTCCCTCCAGGATCCTGGCTGTCCAGGCCAGGCTCTGGGGGCTCAGCCAGGGGGGCTCGGCTGGAGCCATGCCGCCGGGACCGCTCACCCCACCGCTCCTGTCCCATCGCCGGATTCTTCCCCATTGGTCGTGGAGTCCGCGCCGGCTGCCATGGCGCGCACCATGGCCAACTGGCCCATGGCCCCCCCCTGCTCCCGTAGGCGTTCGAGGAACAGCCGGTTGGCATCCGGGAAGCGGGGTTCTTCCGCCAGGGGCAGGGGGCCGGCCCCCTCCAGGCCCGATTCCCCCTCCAGGGCGGGGGTGATCACCACCAGGTCGGGATCGAGGGCGGCGTCATAGCGCCACCAGCGGGCCGGATCGGCGATGGCCGCGTGCACCGGATGGGGTGCATGCTCCCGTCGCACCACCGCCCCCTGGCGCCGCCGCTCGGCCAGGTCGGCCAGGAGCTGGCTGCGGGTGCGGCCGCGCAGCTGGAAGAGCACGAAGGGATCCTCCGAGAAGCGGTCGCCCATCAAGTAGTAGACGGCGCTCACGTGTTTGCAGGGGTTCGCCTTGTCGGGGCAGGTGCATTCACTGCGCACCTCCTGCAACTTGAAGGGGAACAGCCGCTTGCCGCTGGCCGCAAAGGCCCGCTCGATGTCCTGGGGCATGATTCCGGCCAGCAGCTGCGCCGACCAGCGCGCCTTCTGACTCAGGGCCTCGAGCACGTAGCCCCAGTCTTCGTCGTTGAGCACATCGAGCCAGAGCTTCACCTTGTAGGGATCTTCACCGGTGCCCTGCACGCGGGCATGCACCCGCCGACCTTCAAAGCGGATCGACACCACATTGCCCGAGCGGGCATAGTCCCAGGCTCGCTCCAGCCGTTTCTTGAAGCGGTAGGCGTTGATCAACTCCATCCACTGCTCCACCCACCAGGGCTGTTGGCCCAGGCCCTGCTGACCCAGCTGGGTGGTGATTCCGTTGCTGTTTCCCGTTGCGGAAACGACCATGTTCGGCAGGATTGGGGGCAGGGAGTTTGTTCGCCCAGTCTGCCCTCTCCCCGTCGCCCCCCCCTGTTCTCCGGCGGCTCAACCGGAATCCCGATCGTTGCCTGTCAACCAACCCCTGATCATCGGTGCCGGTGTGGCGGGCCTGCATCGACTGCGGCACCTGCTGGCAATGGGATCCCGACCATTTCGCCCCCGGCGGCGCAAAGGGGGGCCGATTCAGCCTGAACGGCTAACCCTGGCGACCTCCAGCCCGATCGCAGCTCAGTTCTCCTCGAGGGCCACCAGATCCCGCAGCTGGCCGATGTCGAGGCCGCCCAGCCAGTCCTCGCCGCTGCCCACGATGTCGGCGGCGAGCTTCGATTTCTCCTGGATCATCCGGTCGATCCGTTCCTCCACCGAGCCGCTGGTGATGAACTTGTGCACCAGCACCCGGTTGGTCTGGCCGATGCGGTAGGCGCGGTCGGTGGCCTGGTTCTCCACGGCGGGATTCCACCAACGGTCGATGTGGAACACATGGCTGGCACGGGTGAGGTTGAGGCCCACGCCGCCGGCCTTGAGTGAGAGCAGGAACAACTGGGGCCCGCGGGGATCCTCCTGGAAGCGATCCACCATGGCCTGCCGTTCGCTCTTGCTGGTGTTGCCGTAGAGGAAGGGCACCTCCTGACGCCAGCGGCGTTCCAGGTGCGCCTTGAGCAGCAGCCCCCATTCGGCGAACTGGGTGAACAGCAGGGCCCGATCGCCCGCCTCGATCACCTCCTCGAGGATCTCCTCCAGCCGCTGCACCTTGGCGCTGCGGGCCGCGAAGCCGGCATCCACCCCCTGCTCCTTGAGGGCCAGGGCGGGGTGGTTGCAGATCTGCTTGAGCTTCGTGAGCAGGGCAAGCACCTGGCCGTGCTTCTGGCCCAGGGGGGAGCGGGCGATCGCATCGAGGCTCTCCTCCACCGTTTTGGTGTAGAGCTTCTTCTGCTCGGGGCTGAGGCCCACCCATTCGCGCAGCTCCACCTTCTCGGGCAGGTCGGAGATGATCGATTTGTCGGTCTTGAGGCGGCGCAGGATGAAGGGGCCCACCCGGGCCTTGAGGTCCCGCAGGGAGCTCATGTCGCCGTAGCGCTCGATCGGCAGCCGGTAGCGCTGGCGGAAGAAGGGTTCATCCCCCAGGACGCGGGGATTGAGGAAGTCCATCAGGGCCCAGAGCTCGCTGACGCGGTTCTCCACCGGGGTGCCGGTGAGGGCGATGCGGAAGCGGCCCTTCTTGCCGGGGCGGCCGAGGTCGCGGGCGGCCTGGCTCTGCTTGGCGGCGGGATTCTTGATCGCCTGGGCCTCATCGATCACCACCCCCTGCCAGTCGATCGTTTCGAGCAACTCGCTGTCGCGCTGGAGCAGGCCGTAGCTGGTGAGCACCAGGTCGACACCGTCGAGGGCCTTCCTCAGGGCCGCCTCGGTGGCGGGGCGGCGGGGGCCGTAGTGCTCCCGTACCCCCAGTTCCGGCGTGAAGCCCGCCGCCTCTCGTTTCCAGTTGGTCAGCACCGAGGTGGGGGCCGCCAGCAGCACGGGCCGCCGCAGTTCATCCTCCGCCTTGAGGTGCTGCAGGAAGGCCAGCAGCTGGATCGTCTTGCCCAGGCCCATGTCGTCGGCCAGGCAGGCGCCCTGGTCGAAGCGATGCAGGAAGGCCAGCCAGCCCAGGCCCCGCTCCTGGTAGGGCCGCAGCTGGCCCGCGAAGCCCTCCGGCGCCGGCAGGGGATCGGGGGCCTTCTGCTGGTGGTACTGCTCCAGCACGGCCTGGAGCCGCGGGCCCGCCTCGAAGTGGTGCACCGGCAGGCGGTGGAAGGTGTCACCGGCGCTGCCGGTGAGGCGCAGGGCGTCGTCGAGGCTGAGATTGGGCTTGGCGGCGGCGAAGCGCTCAGCGTTGCGCAGGTCGACGGGGCGCAGCTCGATCCAGGCGCCCTTGTGCTGCACCAGCGGGCTCCGTTTGGCCGAGAGCCGCTGGAGATCGTTGAGGCTGAGGGTGACCCCCCCGATCATCAGCTCCCACGACCAGCTGAGATCCTCCCCGAGGCTGAAGCCCCGGGAGCGGGTGGGCAGCTCGGCCACGATCGACAGGCCGAGGCGACTGGCCAGGCCGCCGCTGAGGCTGGGGGGCAGCACTACCCCCACGCCCACATCGCGCAGCTGGGCGGCGGCGGTGCGCACCAGCACGAAGGCCTCGGCGGGGGTGAGCTGCATGGTTTCCGGCGCGGCGGCGTCGAGGCCCCGTTCGATCGGCTCGAACACCTGCAGGGCGCGGCCCAGGCCCTCCAGCAACAGCAGGCCCGGCTGGGTCACGCTCACCTCCCCCATCTGGAGGGTGGTGTCGCCGGCGCTCCAAACCGCGCCCGCCGGCAGCCGCAGGCTGGGTTCCGCCTCGGCCTGGAGGGAGAAGCGCAGCTCCCAGAGTTCCTCCTCCGGCGGCGGGGCGAACAGTTCCAGGCAGGCCCGCGCCGGCGCCACCCGGCCCGCCACCGCCTCGCGCCAATGGTGGGTGGCGATCTCCAGGCGTTCGATCGACTCGCTATCCAGCGCGATGCGGCCATCGCCGGAGCCCAGGGACCGCTGCCAGGCCGACAGCAGCGGATCGAGGCCGGTGGTCGGTGGCTTGAAGCCGGCCCGCAGTTGGCCCGCCAGCAGGGCCTCCAGCAGGCTTGCCACCCGCAGCCGACCGCTGCCGGGCCGGCGGCAGGCCAGGGCCTTCTCGCTCGGGGATCCAGGCCCGATGGCGCAGGTGGCCACCTGGGGCAGCCGGATCGCCATTTCCTCGAGCCGGTGGCGGTCGCCTTCGCGGTTGAGCAGGGGCCACCAGCGGGCCTGGCCCTCCTCTACCAGGGGCAGCCAGCGGCCGCGGGCGATCAAGCTCAGGGCCCAGCGCTGCAGGTGGCTCCACCAGCGCAGTTCATCGGCCAGGTCGACGTGGTGGCCGGAGAGGGGCAGACGGCTCAGCCATTCGCCCGCCACGCCCGCCTCCAGGGCCCAGCCCTCCACATGCCAGGGCCACCATTGGGGCTCCTTGGGGATCGGTTCGCCGGCCTGCAGGGGCAGGCCGCTCCAGGGGGCGTCGGCAATCTTGCGCTTGCCTCGCACCGCCTGGGCGCGGCTCGGCAGGGAGAGCACCGCTTCGGCGGGGCGGAGGTCGTCGGTCCAGAGGTCGTGGTCATCGAGCCAGCCGCCGATCGCATCGAGGTCGAGGGCGAGCGGGTGTTCGGGCACCTCAAGGCCCGGCTGCACCGGCGATGCCACCCGCCAGGTATCGGCCCAGAGCAGCAGGCGGCCACCGGCCCCTTCGGGGGGATAGAGCCAGGTGGCATGCAGCAGGCTCATCGGGGGCTCATCGGGCCGGGAAACGGCCGCGCCGCTGGATCATGGCCGCAGGGTGGGCAACAGGGAGGGCGTCAGGCGCCGGATGCCGTGAAGCAGCAGGGCGCAGCCGACTAAGGGCAGCCAGAGCGGCAGCCAGGCCCGGGCTAGCTCCATCATCAGGGATGGCGCAACCCTGAACAGATTCGCACCCGGCGGTAGGGCGGCGGCGGCTCCCGCCCCGAGGCTGCGGATGCCGCACACGGCCCCCACCAGGCCGGCCTGCAGGTGGCCGTCGTCGGGATCGACCCGCTGCAGGTGGAAGGCCAGCAGGCCATAGAAAAAGCCGCAGCCGGCCGAGCGCAGCAGGGGGTCCAGAAGGGATGCCGGGCTGATGGCGCTCCTGCCGGGGTCGATGAGGGCCACGGGCAGGCTGATGGCGGCGGCGAGGGCGGCGGCCAGTAGGGCCCAGCCGAGGGAGCGGAGCCGGAGCCGGGCGCGGCTCTCGATCGGCAACGGGGTCACGGGGGCCGGATCGCGTGGCGCCATCATGCCTGGCCCGCCGCGTTCCGCCGCTCCGCGGCGCTAGGGCTAGGGATTCGCTGCAGCATTGGCGCGCGGCCCCGTTCGAATCGCTCACGCCAGCCCTCCTGCCAGTCCCCTGCTTGCCATCCCGTGCAGCGGCGGCTGCCAGGCCCGGCCGGCTTTGTGTTGCTCGCGGGCTTGCCGGGCTGCGCCGGCCGGCAGCGGCCGGTGAGATCACCGCCAGCGGCCCTGGGTTGTCGCTGGACATCGGGGTGAATGGCCAGGTGGTTGTGGGGGGACGCGGTGGTGCGGGTGTCTGGGCGAGCGGCGGCGGCACCAGCGACGGTTGGGAGCCGGCCGGCAGCGGCGCCCTGGAGGTGGCCGGAAGCCTGGCGGCCTGGGGCAAGGCTCCTGGTGCAGAGGGCGCCTCGACTCGAATGGAGCGGAACCTCGGTGGTCTTGCGGGGGGCTGGAGCCAGCAGACCCGCCGCCAGCGGCGAGGTGGTGGAGGGTGGAACCTTTGCCCGGCATCTCTAGTTTTTTCCGGCTCGTGATTGCGGTTCGCAGGCCCCAGTAAGCCGTAGTTGATCGACGCTCACGTTCGGATCTGCATTCGTGCTCACATTCGCATTTGTGCTCTCATTCGTGCTCACATTCGCATGCGCATTCCAAGAGTGCTTTGCCTCAGCAATCACCGCTTAATGTTCATCGTTACCCACCTTGCCGACCGCCCCCGCCCCACCCCTGCGCGATCATGGGCGCCGAAGCGCCTGATTCCGCCGCCCATGGCCGCCGCCTCACCCTCCCTTCCCCGCAGCGGTGCCGAGATCCGCGCCGCCTTTCTGCGCTTCTACGAGGAGCGGGGCCACCGGCCGATGCCCAGTGCCTCCCTGGTGCCGGAGGACCCCACGGTGCTGCTCACGATCGCCGGCATGCTGCCCTTCAAGCCCGTGTTCCTCGGCCAGCAGGAGCGGCCGGCGGCGCGGGCCACCAGCGCCCAGAAGTGCATCCGCACCAACGACATCGAGAACGTGGGCCGCACGGCGCGGCACCACACCTATTTCGAGATGCTCGGTAACTTCTCGTTCGGTGATTATTTCAAGCAGCAGGCGATCGCCTGGGCCTGGGAGCTGAGCACCGGCGTATTCGGCCTCGATCCCTGTAATCTGGTGGTGAGCGTCTTCCGCGAAGACGATGAGGCCGAGGCGATCTGGCGCGACGCGGTGGGGGTGAACCCCAAACGGATCATCCGCATGGATGAGGCCGATAACTTCTGGGCCTCCGGCCCTACCGGCCCCTGCGGCCCCTGCTCGGAGATCTACTATGACTTCAAGCCCGAACTCGGCGACGAAGCCATCGATCTGGAGGACGACTCGCGCTTCATCGAGTTCTACAACCTCGTGTTCATGCAGTACAACCGCGACGCGGAGGGCACCCTCACGCCGCTGGCCAATCGCAACATCGACACCGGCATGGGCCTGGAGCGCATGGCCCAGATTTTGCAGGCGGTGCCCAACAACTACGAAACCGATCTGATCTATCCGCTGATCGAAACGGCGGCGGGCCTGGCGGGCGTTGATTACCGCGCCCTCGATGGCAAGGGCCAAACGAGCCTGAAGGTGATCGGTGACCACAGCCGCGCCATCACCCAGCTGATCTGCGATGGCGTGACCGCCAGCAACCTCGGCCGCGGTTACATCCTGCGCCGGCTGCTGCGGCGGGTGGTGCGCCATGGGCGGCTGCTGGGCATCGACAAACCCTTTCTTCCACTGATGGGCGAGGCCTCGATTGCCCTGATGGCGGCGGCCTTCCCCCAGCTGCTGGAGCGCCGCAGCGTGATTCTCGCGGAATTGGAGCGCGAGGAGGCCCGCTTCCTCGAAACCCTGGAGCGCGGCGAGAAGCTGCTGTCGGAGGTGCTGGCGGCCAGCCCGCAGCGGATCTCCGGTGAGCAGGCCTTCGAGCTCTACGACACCTACGGCTTCCCGCTGGAGCTCACCGAGGAGATCGCCGAGGAGCATGGCCTCACGGTGGATCTGGCGGGCTTCGAGGCGGCGATGGAGGCCCAGCGCCAGCGGGCCAAGGCGGCGGCGGTGAGCCTCGACCTCACCCTGCAGGGGGCGATTGAGCAGATGGCTGCTGAGCTGGAGTCCACCGCCTTTATGGGTTATGAGGCCCTGGAGCACCCCAGCTGCGTGCTGGCCCTGGTGGTGAATGGCCAGCCGGCCGAGCGGGCCAGCGCCGGCGATGCCGTGCAGCTGGTGCTCGATACCACCCCCTTCTATGGCGAGGGCGGCGGCCAGGTGGGCGACCGTGGCGTGCTGGCCGGCGAGGGCCGCGGTGGCGACGGCGTGATCGTGGCGATCGAGGCTGTGGGCCGCAACCGCAGCGTCTTCGTGCACAGCGGCCGGGTGGAGCGAGGCAGCCTGGCGGTGGGCGATCTGGTAACCGCCCGGGTGGATCGGGCCTGCCGCCGCCGGGTGCAGGCCCATCACACCGCCACCCACCTGCTGCAGGCCGCCCTCAAGCAGGTGGTGGATCCGGCGATCGGCCAGGCCGGCTCGCTGGTGGATTTCGAGCGGCTCCGCTTCGACTTCCACTGCCCCCGCGCCGTGACCGCCGCTGAGCTGGAGCGGATCGAGGACCTGATCAATGGCTGGATCGCCGATGCCCACGCCTTGGAGGTTCAGGAGATGGCGATTGAGCAGGCCCGCTCCGCCGGCGCCGTGGCGATGTTCGGCGAGAAATACGGCGATGTGGTGCGGGTGGTGGATGTGCCCGGTGTGTCGATGGAGCTGTGCGGCGGCACCCATGTGGCCAACACCGCCGAGATCGGCCTGTTCAAGATCGTGGCCGAAGCGGGCGTGGCGGCCGGCATCCGCCGCATCGAGGCCGTGGCCGGGCCCGCGGTGCTCGCCTACCTCAATGAGCGCGATGCGGTGGTGCGTGCCCTGGGCGATCGCTTCAAGGCCCAGCCCGGCGAGATCGTGGAACGGGTGGCGGCCCTGCAGGAGGAGCTCAGGGGCAGCCAGAAGGCCCTGGCGGCGGTCCGCGGCGAGCTGGCGGTGGCCAAGGCGGCGGCGCTGGCGGCCCGGGCCGAGGCGCTGGGGGCCATCCCGGCCGGCTCCGCCCGCGCCGGCGAACCCTTTGTCCTGCTGGTGGAGCGCCTCGATGGGGTAGAGGGGGCCGGCCTGCAGGGGGCTGCCCAGGGTCTGGTGGATCAGCTGGGCGAGGGTGCCGCTGTGGTGCTGGGCGGTCTGCCGGATCCGGCTGATGCCGGCAAGGTGGTGCTGGTGGCGGCCTTCGGAGCGGCGGTGATCGCCGCCGGCCCCAAGGCTGGCGCCTTCATCGGCACGGTGGCCAAGGCCTGCGGCGGCGGCGGCGGCGGCCGCCCCAACCTGGCCCAGGCCGGCGGCAAGGATGGCGCTGCCTTGGACGGAGCACTGGCGGGGGCAAAGGAGCAGCTGCGGGAGCAGTTGGGCGCTGCGTTGGGCTGATGGGGCAGGCGCTTCTCCGCAGCCGATGCGATGGCTGTGTGCGAAGGATCGAAGTTTCCAGCCTAATTTACAGCACCTTTTGTCTCTTATTTTATCATTCTTGCTATGAAAACTTGTGCCTGGCTGCGCCAAGTCTTGTTCCGTGCTTTGTGATTCCTGAGCATGCTTTCATGCGGAAAATGGTCTATGCGCGTCCTCATTAATGGGCTTATAGATGCCACCAGTCCGCCAGATTTCCTGTAGAGAAGTCGAAAAGAGGCGCCGCGATACCGGGTCCGTATAAAATTCTTACTTCCCCACCGTACAATCCCCCAGGCCCATTGCACTGCATGCCCTTTGGAGCAAGCTGCCGACTTCCCATCGGCTGGATAGGCTGACAACGGCACCCACCGCGGAGCGGATACCGGACCCGCCAATACAGCGTTGGACCAAGCCGCTACGCGGCAGATTCAACAGCCCAAGACTATCACCAAGCTGTCTATATTCGCCCGCTCAACACCATTTCAGATCCGGCTACCAGCCCTACAGCGATGCCGGCTCAACACCAGTTACACTCCTTTTGAGGCCGTGAGAGCCATGGAGCAAGCACTTCTACCTACGATCGAGGCGGATCGTAAAGGGAATCTTAAAATGGAGCGGACATATCTCCTTTAGTAGGGGGCCCCTGGGCTCCAGAGCCTCAGAGTTGCGGGGCTTGTCCAACACCGGATAGATCGTGGCTGCGCACGATCTATCCATGCCGTTAGGCCTATCCGGGATGTGGCACGTCTCAGCCGGATAACTCAGGTACAATGGGTCTTATGAGCACCCTTGAAGAGATTGAGGCTGCGGTTCAGCAGCTGCCACCTGCCAAGCGGGCCGAGTTCCGGGCTTGGTTCTTGTCGTTTGACGCATCGGACTGGGACCAGCAGATGGAGGATGACATGACCACAGGCACGCTTGATTGGCTCGCAAATGAGGCAATCAGCGACAGTCTGTCTGGGCGATGTTCTGAGTTATGAGGCATCGCGCCAGTCCACGCTTCTGGGCTTGTTATCACTCTCTTCCATCAGAGATCAAACTCCAGGCTGATCGCTGCTTCGAACTCCTCAAGTCCGAGCCGCGTCACCCTTCGCTCCATTTCAAGAGGATCGGCAGGTTTTGGTCGGCGAGAGTTGGCTTACGTTTTAGGGCTTTAGCAGTTGAAGACGGTGGTGATGACTT
>JAPLIE010000077.1 GCA_026389265.1 Cyanobacteriota bacterium
TCTCCCAGCTGGCCCAGCTCAACTTCGCCCCCACCGAGCGCTCTGCCGCCAACCTCCGTGCCTCCGGCGTGGTGGGGGAGATCACCACCACCGGCAACACGGTGATCGATGCGCTGCTGCTGATGGCCGAGAAGGCCCCCATCCTGGAGATCCCCGGCCTCGACTGGGAGCGGCAGCGGGTGCTGCTGGCCACGGTGCACCGACGCGAGAACTGGGGCGAGCGGCTGCAGGACATCGGCCGCGGTTTCCTGGCTGTGCTGGAGCGCTTCCCCGACACCGCCCTGCTGCTCCCCTTGCATCGCAATCCCACCGTGCGGGAGCCGTTGCAGGAGCTGCTGGGTAACCACCCCCGGGCTTTCCTCACCGAACCCCTCGACTACGACCGCCTGGTGGCGGCGATGCGGGGTTCCACCCTGCTGCTCACCGATTCCGGTGGGCTGCAGGAGGAAGCGCCGGCCCTGGGTAAGCCCGTGCTGGTGCTGCGCCGCACCACCGAGCGCCCCGAGGCTGTGGAGGCCGGCACCGCCCGGCTGATCGGCACCGCCAGCGCGGCGATCCTTGAAGAGAGCGCCCGGTTGCTGGAGGACCCGGCGGCCTATGAGGAGATGGCCCGGGCCCACAACCCCTTCGGGGATGGGCAGGCCAGTGGCCGTATCGTGGAGACCACCCGGCGCTACCTTGAGGCCCTTGCCCCCGTGTCCTGAGCAACCGGGCCTGAGCAACTGGCCTGTGCAACGGGGCCCAAGCAACAGGGCCTAAGCAACGGTGCCTAAGCAACGGGGCGGATCGGGGGCTCAGTTCTTCCGTTTCTTCGCCCAGGGCGGCAGATCGATGAACACGCGGCTGCCGGGCTCCAGTCCGGAGAGGATCTGGGTGTTGCGGCCGCTGCTCACGCCCAGTTCCACCGGCCGGAATGTGGGTTGGCTCTCCTTACCCACGAGCAGCACCCCGGGTTTGCCCTCCTCGGTGACCACTGCCACCGTGGGGACCAGGGTGCGGGCCTGAAGCCGCCCGGTCTGGAAGTCCACATCGGCGGTCATGCCGATCCTCAGCTCCGGGGCGGGATCCACCAGCGCGAGCTTCACCTCGAAGGAGGTCACGTTGTTGGTCTTCACGGCCCGGGGAGCGATCTGGCGGACGCGGGCGGCGAAGCGGCGGTCGGGGAAGGCATCCACCCGCACACTGGCGGGCATGCCCATCCGCAGGCGGCCCAGATCGCTTTCGGGCACCTTGGCCAACACCTCCAGACCCTGGGAGAGCTCCACGATCGAGGAGCTGGTGGCACCGGCGCTCGCCGACGCCGTGGTGGTGGGGGTCACGAAGGCGCCCGGATCGGCGAAGCGCTGGCTGATCACCCCATCGAAGGGAGCCCGCACGATCAGTTCCTCCTTTTCCACGTAGCGCTGGTCCAGCCGCTGCCGTGCCGCGTTCACCGCCATCCGCTTCACCTTCTCATCGGCGCGGAAGCGGTTGAGGTCGTTGAGGCTGATCGCTCCCTGGCGATAGAGGGGTTCATTGCGCTGCAGCTCACTGGAGCTGCGCTCCAGCTCGGCTTCGGCGGAGCGGATGTTGGCCGCCAGCTCCTGCGCCCGATCGCGCAGGTCTCCGGCATCCATGCGGGCAATCGCCTGGCCCGCCTTCACCGTGTCGCCCTCGTCCACAAACAGCTGCTCGATCAGGCCCTGCCGTTTCGGGCTCACATTCACCCGCTCCACCGCATCCAGTTCACCGGCGGCGGTGACCACCCCCGGCAGCTCGCCGGACTGGGCCAGCACCGTGTAGGGAGCCACATCGCGGCTGCCCGCCTTCTGCTGGCGCTGCCAGAGACCCAGGCCGGCCAGCAGGGCGGCCACCACGGCCAGCAGCAGCCAGGGGCGCCAGCGTCGCCAGGCAGTCCGGCGGATCGGCAGGGCGATGGGGGGAGCCGGCGCCAGCGGAGGGGTGGGGGGTGCGCCCACGGGTCGGAGGGGGGAAGGGGCGGAGATCGGAGGCGGCCCAGATGATGCCAGTCTCGCCGGTCGCGCCCGCCGGCGGGTGGCGGAGAGCCGCAGCCAGGAGGCGGAGGACCGATGCCGGGCAGGGGGGCAGAACCGGCCCGCGTAGATTCCAGCCATGCTCAAAGCCGGAATCGTGGGGCTGCCCAACGTGGGCAAATCCACCCTCTTCAATGCCCTGGTGGCCAACGCCCAGGCCACCGCTGCCAATTTCCCCTTCTGCACGATCGAGCCCAATTCGGGCGTGGTGGCCGTGCCCGATGGGCGCCTGCAGCAGCTTTCGGCCCTCTCGTGCTCGAAGGAGATCATCCCCACCCGGGTGGAGTTCGTGGACATCGCCGGCCTGGTGAAGGGCGCCAGCCAGGGCGAGGGACTGGGTAACAAGTTTTTGGCCAACATCCGCGAGGTGGACGCCATCGTGCACGTGGTGCGCTGCTTCGAGAACGATGACGTGATCCACGTTTCGGGCTCGGTGGACCCGCGCCGCGATGCCGAGATCATCAACCTGGAGTTGGGGCTTTCCGATTTGGCCCAGGTGGAGAAGCGCCGCGAGCGCCTCAAGAAGCAGCTACGCACCAGCAAGGAGGCCCAGCTCGAGGATGGCGCCCTGGAGCGCATCCAGGCGGTGCTGGAGCAGGGCGGTGCCGCCCGTTCGGTGGTCCTGGCCGAGGAGGAGGAGGCCCTGATTCGGCCCCTGGGCCTGCTCACCGCCAAGCCGATCATCTATGCCACCAATGTGAGCGAGGACGACCTGGCTGGCGGCAATGCCTTTGTGGAAACCGTGAAGGCCCTGGCGGAGCAGGAGGGTGCTCTCTGCGTGAAAATCTCGGCCCAGGTGGAAGCGGAGCTGATTGAACTGCCCGAGGAGGAGCGCACCGAATTTCTGGCGGGCCTGGGGGTGAGCGAGGGGGGCCTGCAGAGCCTGATCCGGGCCACCTATGAACTGTTGGGTCTGCGCACCTATTTCACCACCGGCGAGAAGGAGACCCGCGCCTGGACGATCCGCTCCGGCATGACGGCCCCCCAGGCTGCCGGTGTGATCCACACCGATTTCGAGCGCGGCTTCATCCGCGCTCAGACGATCGCTTGGCAGCAGCTGCTGGAGGCGGGCTCCCTGGCGGAAGCGCGCAATCGGGGCTGGCTGCGCAGCGAGGGAAAGGAGTACGTGGTGGCCGAGGGTGATGTGATGGAGTTTTTGTTTAACGTCTGATTCGATCAAGGACTGATTCGGTCCATGGCTGATCCGGCTTGGGTAGGTTGATGGCCTGGGCCCTCTGCCCTTGCCGGTGACCCAGTTGCGCCGCACCGCCCTCTGGAGCGATTCCGCCCCTCACCGCGCCGGCGTCGCCGCGATCGGTGAGGATGGCTCTATCCGATTCTCCCTAGCCCCTGCCATGAGCCAAGTGTCCGGCACCTCCCCTGCGGCCGGCCCCCTCGGCCCCGGCTCCGACGGCGGCGTCGATTCCGAATCTTCCCAGCCCAACTCCGGCGACCACCCGCATAACTTCAGCGTGCAGAAGGAGGTGCATCGCCAGATCCGCAACGATCCCGACTACGACGACTGGGAGTACGGCACTGAGCCCCTGCCCCAGGAGGCCTGGAAGCTGGCCGAGTCCACGCCAGCGGATCCCGCATGATCACCACTCACCTGCAGGGCTGCGGGAGAGTGGTGCCACCAGGCTGAAGACCTCGGATGCGCCCTGCGCCTCTTACCACCACGGGTCGTCGTCGTAGGGGCGCCGTTTGTGGTCTGTTGATCGGCCTGGTGGCCCTGCCGTTGGCGCTGCCGCCGCGCTCGGTGCAGGCGGCCGAGCTGCTGGAGTTGCGCATCGACTCCATCCAGATCCCGATCCACCTGGACCAGTTGGCGGCTTGGAGTCGGCAGCAGGGTGGTGAGGGGCCATTGGCGGGCGATCTGGGGCCGTGGCTCGGCCTGCTCGATGCCCGCAGCCGCGCCGACCTGCAGCAGGTGCTGCGGGCGCCGCTGCTCCGGGATCAGAGCTTCGGCCGCCAGTTGCTCGACACCTGGGCCGGTGGGCAGTTGCTGGAGGAGCTGGGAAACCTGCTCACCACGTCGGATGGGGGCAGCACCACGACCCTGCTGCAGATCACCCTGCGGCGGCTGTTGGAGCAGCGGCGGGAGGTCACGCTGTTGGAGCTGTTGGAGGTACTGCCGCCGAAGACCCTGAATCTCCGCCTCGATGGCCTGGTGAGCTTGGGCCAGCGCTGGCGGTTTCAGCTCAAGCGCCAGCAGCAGGCGATGGTGCGCCTGGGGAGCCTGCCCCTGCCGCGGATCCAGCCCCCTTCCCCCGCCTGGGAGAACGCCGCTGCCGACGCGGACCGCCCCGCTCCGCCACCGCTGCGGCTGCAGCTTGCGGTGCCTGGCCGGCGCGAAGGCCTGCCGTTGGAGATCTGGGCTGCCACCGTGGAGCGCCGCCCCAACCAACCCTGGGTGCTGATGATGCCAGGCCTGGGGGGAAACGCCGACCAACTGGGTTGGCTGGCCAGGGCCCTGGCTCAGCGGGGCTGGCCGGTGGTGGTGGTGCAGCACCCTGGCAGCGATGGGCTGGCGCTGCGGGCTGCCCTCAATGGGCAGCAGCCACCCCCGGGAGCCGAAACCCTGGGCATCCGCCTGGCCGATGTGGAGGCGGTGGTGGCCGCCCAGCGGCTGGGGAGGCTGCCGGTGAACGGCGCCGGCCTGGTGCTGGCCGGCCATTCCCTCGGAGGGCTCACGGCGCTGCTGGCGGCGGGCATCGCCCCCCAGCCTGGATTGGAGGGTCGTTGCCGCACGGCCCTGGAGCGCCTGCCGATCCATAACCCCTCCCGCCTGATTCAGTGCCAGCTGCCGGAGCGGGCCCTGCCCCCTCCCTCCAGGCCTCCCGCCGACCTGCGGGCCCTGGTTCTCTTCAATGGGTTTGGCAGCCTGCTCTGGCCCGAGCCCAGCCTGGGGGCCCTGCCGGTGCCGCTGCTGATGGTGGGCGGCAGCCTGGATCTGGTCACGCCCCCGCTCGATGAACAGCTGGCCCTGTTCCTGGCCGTGCGTGATCCCCGCAGCCGGCTGGTGGTGGTGCAGGGGGCCAGCCACTTCTCGCCGCTGCGGATGACCCAGCGCGATGAGGCGCTGTTGCGGCTGGGAAGGGAGCTGGTGGGGGCGGACCCGCTGCGGGTGCAGGGGGTGCTGCTGGATGTCACCAGCGCCTTTCTGAGCTCGCTGGAGCAGACCGGCGCCCAGGGAGGCGCCGGTGGCCGATCCCCGGCGGAGCCGCTACCGCCCCAGCGAAGGCTGCAGGAGGGCATCACGGCCTATGTGCTCGATCCGGCGGCGGCCCGCCTCTGGCGCTCGGAGCTCTAGCGGCACCCCGCCCAAGAGAAGGCGCTCAGAAGCGCACCCGCGGATCGAGCAGGGCCACCAGCAGGTCCACCGCCACGGTGACCAGCACCACCAGGGCCGCCACCACCACCACGATCCCCTGCACCACGGGGTAATCCCGCTGGGCGATCGCCTCCTGCAGCCGGGCGGCGATGCCAGGCCACGAATAGGTGACCTCGATCAGCAGGGCGCCGCCGATCAGGGAGGCCACGGTGATGCCGGTGATCGTGAGCACCGGCAGCAGGGCATTGGGGAGGGCATGGCGCAGCACCACCCGGGTTTCGCTGAGGCCGCGGCTGCGGGCCGCCTCCACGTAGTCGGAGCCGAGGGCGCGGCGCAGGTTGAGGCGCAGGGCATTGGTGAAAATGCCGCTCAGCAACAGGCCGAGGGTGGAGGCGGGCAGCACCAGGTGGCGAATGGCCCCTTGAAGCTGTTGGAGATTGCCGGCCCGCAGGCTGTCGAACAGATAGAAGCCGGTTCCCTGTGGCGGCAGCACGGTGGCGGGCAGGCGGCCGCCCACCGGCAGCCAGCCGAGCCACACGGCGAACACCAGCTGCACCACCATCGCCGCCCAGAAGGGGGGCAAGGCGTAGGTGCCGATCCCGAACAGGCGGCCGGCCAGATCCACCTTGCCCTCGGGGCGGGCGATGCCGCTGAAGCCCACCGCCAGCCCCAGCACCGCGGCGATCAGCAGGGCCACCAGGCCCAGCTCGAGGCTGGCGGGCAGGCTGCCCTGGATGATCGAGGTGACGGGCTCCTTGCTCGCCTGCGAGACCCCCAGGTTTCCGTGCAGCAGATCGCCCAGGAAGTGGCCGTATTGCACTGGCAGGGGCTGGTCGAGGCCGAGCTGCTGGCGCAGGGCGGCGCGGGCGGCGGCGGGGGCCTTGGGGCCGAGCAACGCATCGATCGGATCGCCCGGCGCCACCCGCAGCAACAGGAACACCAGGCTGCTGATCAGCCAGAGCATCAAGGGCGCCAGGGCGAGGCGGGCGCCGAGGTAGCGGAGCAATTCGGAGCGGCGGCTCATCGGCGGGCCTCCGGCAGCCGCCGCAGCTGATCAAGCCGCAACCGGCCGGAACCATCGAACTGGGGCGCGCTGATCCGGCGGCCGCTCCAGGCCTGTTCGGCCAGCAGCCACACCGGCAGGTAGGGCACGGCGGTGGCGGTGCGCCGCTGGATGGCCCGCAGCAAGCGCTCCCGCTCGGGCCCATCGAGGCGGCTGCTGCGCAGCAGCTCGGCATCGAGGCCGGGGGCGCTCCAGAAGGAGCCGCTCAGGGCGCTGTTTCCCTTGGCGCAGCGGTTTCCCTCAGCCTTCTCGCAGCCCAGCAACGGGGTCAGGAAGTTCTCGGGGTCGGGATAGTCGCCGATCCAGTCGTAGAAGAAGAGGGTGAGGGCGCCTTTGCCGAGCTGGTCGTAGGCGGTGGTGGACTCCATGCCGCTCACCTGCAGCTCCAGGCAATCGCCCAGATCGCGGCGCACCTGGGCCTGCCAGGTGAGGGCGAGCAGGCGATCGGAGGGGATATCGGAACGGAAGGTGAGCGGCAGGGCCAGCACCTTGCCGTTGCAGTAGCCCGCCTGGCGGTAGAGGGCGCGGGCGGCGGCGGGGTCGTAGGCGGGCCAGGCTTCGGGATCGGAGCCGGCCAGGCTGGGGGGGATCAATTGGCGCAGGGGCGGCCGCATCCCCAGGCTCACCCGCTCGGTGATCGTGGCGCGATCGAGGCTGCGGGCCAGGGCCTGGCGCAGGGTGCGGTTGTTGAGCGGCGGCTGGTCGGTGAGCAGGGAGAAGAAGCCGATCGAGAGCGGCGGCCCGCTGCCTTCCCGCAGGCGACCGGCGGCGGCATCGCGGTGGAGGGCCTGCTGGTGGTCGATCTCCAGGCCGCTGGCCAGCAGCACGTCCACCTCACCGCTGCGCAGGGCCCCCAGCAATGCGGTGGAGTTGCTGAGGGTCACCAGGTCGATGCCGCC
>JAPLIE010000161.1 GCA_026389265.1 Cyanobacteriota bacterium
TCTGGTTTCCGCCCGTTGGCTGCTGCTTGCTGCTTCAGGCTGCGATCATCGGGACGGGCCTTGTGCTCCACCGCTGCATCGAGCCCCATCCCCCGTGCTGCGACTCACCCCTGGCGCTCTGACCTCGAATCTGCTCGAGCAGCGGCCTGCTGATCTTCCCGCCGATCTCTATGTGCATGGTGGCGTTGCGCCCACCCACATCGATCTGATCATCTTCGGGTCGGAAGGTCCCAGGCGTCAGGCCTTCACCTCCCACGACCTGCTCGAGGCCATCCACCAGCTCCGCGTGCCCGTGTGGGTGAGGATCCGAGGTCTGGCCGATACAGGGGGTATCCAATCCTTGCTCGACGATCTCGGGGTGCCCCCCACCCTGGCGGAGCCCCTGCTGCAGCCACCCCAGCGGCCCCAGGTGGACTGCCTCGATGAGGTGCTGATGGTGGTGATCCACCGCCTTCGCTTCGGTGCCCAGGCCACCTCCCTGGTGAGTGACCAGGTGGGCGTGATGCTGATGCCGGGCCTGTTGATCAGCGTCGAGGAGTCGTGCCAGGGGGAAGCCTTTCCCGATCTCACCCGCTGGCTGATCTCCAGCCACGCGGCGGTGGAAGACCGGGACCTCGATGACATCCTCCATTTCCTGATCGACGACCTCCTCGATGATCTCTTCCCGATGCTGGAGCGGATCTCCCACAGCCTCGATCAGCTGGAGGAGAAGGTGCTCGGCCGCCCGAACCCCGGCCAGCTGGCCCGCACCTTCAAGTTCCGAGGCTGTCTGCGCACGATCCGCTCCCAGGTGTGGCCGCTGCGCCACCAGATCCGCATGCTGGTGCGGGAGCGCCAGCCCCTGCTCGGCCCGGAGGCCACGGCGGGCTTTCAGGAAATGGCCGAACTGGTGGAGCTGCTCCACGGGAACTGCGAGCTGCTGCGAAACCAGTGCGATGCGATCTCCCAGGCCTATGCCGCCAGCGTGGGCAATCGCATGAACCAGGTGATGAAAACCCTCACCATCCTCACCAGCATTTTCGCGCCGCTCACCCTGATCGCCGGCATCTACGGCATGAATTTCGAGGTGATGCCGGAGCTGCGCCTGCGTTATGGCTACTTCGTGGCCCTTGGCCTGATGGTGGTCGTGGCCGCTGGGCAAACCTATTGGCTCTGGCGGCGCGGCTGGTTCGAAGACTGGACCCAGCGCCGCTGAGCGTCTCTAGGGCAGCCCGGCACCCTGGAGTGATTCTTGATCAGCTCTTAACCCGTTCCTAACGACCTGGCTCAGGGCTCTCCGCTATTCAAGGGCAGACCCAAACCCCGGCTCCTCGATGACCTTCGCCAAGAAGGCCCTTTGCTTCGGCATCTTCGGCTCCATGGCCGCCGGCCTGGCCGCTTCCGCTCAAGCCACCCTCAACGGAGCCGGTGCCACCTTCCCGGCGCCCTTCTACCAAAGCGCCTTTGCCTCCCTCGCCGGCCAGGGCACCAAAGTGAATTACCAGTCGGTGGGCTCCGGTGCCGGGGTGAAGCAGTTCATCAAGGGCACCGTGGACTTCGGCGCCACCGATGAGCCGATCAAGGCTTCCGATGCCGCCAAGGTGAAGAAGGGCGTGATTCAGTTCCCGGTGGTGGGCGGCACGATCGCCATCGCCTACAACAAGGCCGATTGCGCCGATCTGAAGCTCACCCAGAAGCAGGTGGTGGATGTCTTCATGGGCAACATCAAGACTTGGGATGCCCTCAAGTGCGGCAAGGGGCCGATCACCATCGCTCACCGTTCCGATGGTTCTGGCACCACCTTTGCGTTCACAAACTCTCTCTCGACCTTCTCTCCTGCCTGGACCCTTGGTTCCGCCAAGAGCGTCAACTGGCCCGTGGGCGTGGGCGGCAAGGGCAATGAAGGTGTGGCCGGTATCCTCACCAACACCCCCGGCTCGATCGGTTATGTCAACCAGGCCTTTGTGAAGGGTCCCCTCAAGGCCGCCGCCATCCAGAACCGCTCCGGCGCTTTTGTGAAGCCGAATCTCAAGTCGGGTATCGCTGCCCTATCCAACATCAAGCTCGATGGCAATCTCGCTGGCGAGGAACCCAACCCCGCCGGTGCGGGCAGCTATCCCATCGCCACTCTCACCTGGATCCTGGCCTATGACAATGGCAATGGTCCCAAGGCCGGTGCCGTCCGCAAGGCCCTGCTCTATCTGTTGAGCCCCGCCGCCCAGAACCGTGCCGACGACCTCGGATATGTGCCCCTGAGCAATTCAATCCTGGCCGCCAGCCGCAAGGCCGTGGCCCGCATCTCTGACTGATCGATCCGATCGATCTGATCGATCGGATCAATCGACCGAATCCCCGAACCCTGTCACAGCGTTCAGTCGGCATCTCCTTATCCAACCCGGTGGGTTTCCCACCGGGTCTTTTTGTCTTATTGCTCCCTTAACCCAACGACTACCGGATCTTGGTTTGGCGGTTGGTTTCCCTCCATACAATTCATCAGACATCGGTAGCACAGACCATGGTGTTCACGCCTTCCCGTGAAGCCGGCAGCAGCAGCGATGCCTTCCGCAATCTGCTGGAAGACAGCTATCACAAACGCAGCCTCATCCACCTGGCCGGCGGCAGCCAGGTGCCGTTGCTGCGCAACAATGTTTGGCTGGTGGTCCGGGGCATGGTGAAGCTCGGTGCCATCACCATCCATGGCGACGATCTTCTGCTCGGCCTAGCGGGACCGAGTGAACCCTTCGGTGAGCCCCTCAGCGGTGTCGAGGCCTTTGAGGCCCGCACCCTCTGCGACACCGACCTGCTTTGCCTCACCCTCCAGGACATCCAGTCCGACCCGGCCCTCTCTGCCGGCATGCTGCAGGCCCTCACCCAGCGCTACCGCCAGAGCCAGGCCCTGCTGGGCCTGATGGCCCTGCGCCGGGTGGAGGAACGGGTGCGTGGCTTCCTGGAACTGATCGCCAGCGACTACGGCCAACCCTGTGAGGAGGGGCTGCGTCTCAACCTCCGCCTCACCCACCAGGAGGTGGCCAGCGCCCTGGCCACCACCCGCGTCACCGTGACCCGGGTGATCGGCAATCTTCGCGATGAGGGCTGGCTCCGCACCGATGCCCAGCGCCGCCTGGTGATCAGCCATCTGCCCCGCCGTTGATCTCAGATTTCTGGCAAGAGCCCATCAGCCCTGACAATGGGCTGATGCCTTCCTCCCTGCTCGTCGTCGAAGACGACGACACCATCCGCGAAACCATCCGCGATGCCCTGACTCTTGAGGGCTTCGAGGTCACCGCCTGCGGCAACGGCCGCGATGCCCTGCAGAGCCTCCAGCGGGCCAGCGGCACCGAGGATTCCTTTGCCCTGGTGGTGCTCGATCTGATGCTGCCGGGGCTTGGGGGGCTTGAACTCTGCCGTCAGTTGCGCAAGGCGGGTGACGCCACCCCGATCCTGGTGGTGAGCGCCCGCGACAGCGAAGCGGATCGGGTGTTGGGTCTGGAGGTGGGTGCCGACGACTACCTGATCAAACCGTTCGGCATGCGCGAACTGGTGGCCCGTTGCCGTGCCCTGCTGCGGCGGAGTAACACTGACGCCACCCCGTCCCGCCAGGTGGTGCATGGCAACCTCTGCCTCTACCCCGAAGAGTGCCGCGTCACCCGCGATGGCCTCGATGTGAATCTTTCCCCTAAGGAGTACCGCCTGCTGGAGCTCTTCATGCAGCATCCCAGGCGGGTCTGGAGCCGCGACAAATTGCTGGAACAGGTGTGGGGGCATGATTACTTCGGCGACAGCAAGACCGTGGACGTGCACATCCGCTGGCTACGGGAGAAACTGGAAGTCAATCCATCCGCACCCGAGCATCTGGTCACGGTGCGGGGCTTCGGGTATCGCTTCGGCTAGTGGTTGCCCTGCTGGCCCTGCTGATCGGCCTAGCCTTGGGCGGCTGGATCGCCCACCACCGCGGCCGTAAGCAGGCCCGGGCCAGCGCCATCGAACGAAGCCGGCTGCTCGGCTGGATCGACGCCGCTCCCGTGGGCTGGCTGATCCTTGATCCCCTCGATAGGGTCCAGGTGATCAACACCCGGGCCGAGCAGCTGCTTGGCACCTCGGCGGCCACCCTCCCGGCCGGGCAGCCGCTGGAGCGTCTCTGCCCTGACCTGGCGCTGGTCGGGTTGATCCAGGACACCCGCTGGCGTAACCGTCCCCAGCGGCTGGCCCTGCCCCGGGGTGAACAGGAGCTGGAGCTGCTCACCCTGCCGGGACGGGACCGCTGGGTGAGTGTGGTGATCCAAAGCCGCCGCTCGTTGGAGGCCCAGCTCGATCAGCAGGAGCGCTGGGTGAGTGATGTCGCCCACGAACTGCGCACGCCCCTAACCGCTCTGCTGTTGGTTGGCGACAGCCTGGCCGCCCAGGTCAACAGCCGCAACGCGGTGCTGGTGGAGCGGCTGCAGCGGGAGTTGCTGCGTCTCCAGGACTTGGTGAGCGACCTGCTCGAGCTCTCCCGGCTGGAGAATGCCATGCCCGCCGCTCCGGCTCCCCGTCCGCTGGTTGCGCTGCGCCCCCTGGTGGAACAGGTCTGGAGCGGTCTGCGGCCCCTCGCTGACCCCCGGGGGGTGACCCTGCAGTTGGCGGAAGGTCCCGCCGACGACGGGGCTGCGGTGGTGCGGGGGGATAGCTCACGTCTGCATCGACTGTTCTACAACCTGCTCGATAACGCCCTGCGCTACAGCCCCGATGGCGAGCCCGTGGCGGTGGATCTGCGCTGCGGCGGCGGTTGGTGTCGGCTCACGGTCCGTGACCGCGGACCAGGCCTCAGCGAGGAAGACCAGGAGCGGATGTTCGAGCGCTTCTACCGCGGCGATCCAAGCCGGGCCCGCAGCCGCAGGGGTGGCACTGGGCTCGGCTTGGCGATCGTGCGCCAGATCGCCCTTACCCATAGTGGGCGGGTCGAGGCGAGCAACCACCCCGCCGGCGGGGCCCTGATGGAAGTGCTGTTGCCGCTGGCCAAATCAGAGACAAACTGATTTCTGAAGGTTATCTTGCTGTTTCTTCCTATCCCTGCATTGATATTTCCTGCATTGAAGTTAGCTCGTTTGAGGTTTGCCATCCGGCTCGATCAAACAAGCAAGCACGTTTCAAGGTCAATGGATAAAGCGAAGCCGCGGCCGCGATTGTGGCGACTGCCCAAGTCCAGGCGTGCTCTGAGTCCTGACTGGTCCGCATAAGCTTGTTTCAGAACATATGATTCCTGGCCCGGTCCCTCTTTGACTCTCAGTTCCATTCCCCAGAGCTTTCTGCCTGCCTCTCGCCTCGCCTCTGTGCTCACCCCGGTGATTCCACGGGTCGGCGAGCTGATGCGTTGCCGTGCCGATTGCCTCTCGCTCGCCCAGGGGATGGTGAGCTGGGGGCCGCCTGCAGCGGTTCGCGAGGCTGTAATGGCGGCGCTCAACGCCGAATCCACAATGGCCAGCCTGGATCGCTATGGCCCAATGGAAGGCGATCCAGAGCTGCTCGATGCGGTGCGTCAGGAGTTGGCCGGCCGACAGCACCTAGACCTCAACGGCGCCGCCCTGCTGGTGACGGCCGGTAGCAACATGGCCTTTAACGCCATCGCCCAGGTGATCCTCGATCCCGGCGATGAGGTGATCCTGCCCATGCCGTGGTATTTCAACCATGTGATGGCGATTCAGCTGGCCGCCGGGGTGCCCGTAGGGGTGCCCGCGGGCCTCGTGCCGGATCCGGAGCGTTTGGCCACTGCGATCACGCCCCGCACCCGGGCCATCGTGACCGTGTCGCCCGCCAATCCGAGCGGGGTGGTGATTCCGGGTCCCGTGCTGGCGGCCATCAACCAGCTCTGTGCGGAGCGCGGCCTGTTCCATATCAGCGATGAGGCCTACGCCGCCTTCGTGCATGGCTCGGTGACCCACCAGCCCCCCGGGCGGATCCGCGGTAGTGGCCACCACACCATCACCCTTCATTCGTTCTCCAAGGCCTACGGCATGGCCGGCTGGCGACTGGGCTATGCGGCGGTGCCGCGCCAGCTGCTGGCCAGCCTGGCCAAAGTGCAGGACACCGTGATGATCTGTCCGCCCCGAATCACCCAGCGGGCTGCCCTGGCTGCCCTGGCGGCCGGTCCCGACTGGATTGCCCCCCGCGTGGCCAGCCTGGGGGAGCGTCGTCGTCTGGTGCTGGAGGCGGTGGCCTCGGCCCGCAGCCAGGGTCTGCCGATCACGCTGCCGGTCGTTCCCGATGGTGCCTTTTATGCCTTGCTGAGCTGTGACACGCCCCTCAGTGGCGAGGCCCTAGTCGAACGCCTTCTTCTCGATCATGGCGTAGCGGCCCTGCCGGGGGAGGCCTTCGGCATCGGGGGTGGGGAGGGTCCATCCCTGCTGCGCCTCAGCTACGGCATGCTCGAACCACCGCTGCTGGCGGAAGCCCTGGATCGCCTGCTGGTGGGCCTGCGGCAGCTGCTCGGATGAACGCTATCCATGAATAACGCTATCCATGAATAACGCGATCCATGAATAACGCGTTCCATGAATGCGGCGAGTTTCACGGCAGCTGGCCGACTCAGCCCTCCCAGGGTGATTCGGGTTTGCTCTGGGCCCCTTTCACGGGAGGGGGGAGCGGACCAGCCAGAGCTTGGAACCCTCCACCCAGAGGAGCAGCAGGCCGTCGTCGAGGCGCACCAGCCTCCGGTGTCGGATGTCGGCCCCGCTGCCGCGGGCCTGGCTGAGGGGAACCTCCCGAACCGCCAACTCCGCCGGCAAGCCCTCCATGGAGCCTGGGGCGGGCCGGCTCGGTTTTGCCAGGGTCCAGAGCCGCAGGTCGGCCGCACTGGCCCGTGGGGCTGCACCGCCCCCAGGCGTCCGAGCCAGATCCCCGCCGGAAGGCTTGCCCGCCGATTCCGGGCCCGGGGTGCCGCCGCCGTTGCGCGGATCGGCCTTCTCGTCCCGTCCCGGTTCCGGGGCCTCTTGGGCGCTGACGCTTCCGGCATCAAGCAGGCCCTTCTCCAGGGCGAGACGGGCCGGCGATCCAGCTCCGAGGGCCAGGGGGAGCGGGGCCACCGGGGTCGAAGCCGCTTGGGTTCCGCTCGCCTTCGGCCGCACCAGCCTGGATGATGCCCGGGGTGCGCCGGGCCTGGTTCCGGCCTTTCCCTGGGTTGTCCGCGCTGCCGTCGCCTGCCGACTAGGCACGGTATCGGGCTTTTCAGGCTCGCTGTCTTTTCCCGGCAGGGCAGTCGGGTTAGGGGCCTGGCCTCCGATCGGAGGGGGGAGGGGCGCGGCGGGGGGCAGGGGAATGCTTCCAGTCTCCTGGGCCAGGGGTTCCTCCCGGCTGAACTGCAGCAGCATCGGGGTGTCATCCGTGGCCCTGAGCACCTCGAGCGGCGGCTGGCGACGGCGCACGATCTGCCAGCTGGCCAAAGCGAGCAGGTGCACCAGCACCGCCGCCAGCAGACTCAGCCGCCATGCCTTCGCGGTGGCCTTCATGGCAGTTGCAACTCCAGCGGCACGCCCGAAGTCTCCAGGGCCGCCGCTGCCTGGCGCACCACCCCCCAGGGCACGGCGGGATCGGGGATCAGTCGCAGCACCGCCTGGCCCTTCTGCGGCTGATCCTTCGAATCGGCCAGCAGTTCCGCCACCTCCTGGGCTCGCACCCGCCGATTCCAGAGGCGCAGCTCATCGGTGGGATCCAGGTTCAGGGCCAGCACGCCCCGTTGGGCGGGGCGCTGGGCGATCCGTTGGGGTACCACCACCAGCGCCGTGGTGAGCACCGCCAGGCCAGTGCTCACGACGGCGAGCCCCATGGCGTCCAGCTGGGTCTGCCGGTTCATGGCTCTCGCGTGGGGATGGCAAGCACTGCAGCGGCCGCACCGCTGCGGCGTAGCCAGGCCAGCGATTGGGCCACTTGCCCCACGCCCAGGGCCGCAGAGGGCAGGTAACGCACCGGTTGGGTTGCACCCTGCTGGCGCATTAGGTCAGCGAGCGCGCCCCGACCGATCGGATCCCCGTTGAGAAACCACCGTCCACCCGGGGCTTCCACCACCCGTAGGCTCTCCCCGGCCACCGCCAGGGCATCCGCGTCAGCGGCCACCGGTTCCGGCCGGTTCACCACCACCGGCACCGCCGCCACGGCGCCGCAGGTGAGCAGGGTGAGGGCCACCAGGCTCTGCAGCATCAGGGTCATTCCACGGTCTCCACCGGACGCCGCCGTTCACGCCGCAACTGGTTGATCTGCCAGTGCCGCAGGCCCTGGTTGGTGAGCAGGCCGGCGCTGGCCACCAGGCTCACCACCAGTCCGGCGGCCGTGCTGAGCAGCACCTGTCCGTAGGTCGCCAGGCTCGCCCCGGGGGGAAGTTCCAGGCGCGGTCCCAGCTGAGCCAGCACCCCCATCAGGCCGGTCACGGTACCGATCAGCCCCAGCAGGGGGGCCAGCAGCGCGGCTCCCTGGAGGAGGGGTTCGCCGTAGCCCATCGCCAGCTCCCAGTCTTCAAGGCTCTCGTCCAAACTCCCGGAGTCGGTCCCTGCGGTGATCCGTTGCCGCCAGGTCCTCGATCGAGCCTGCCGCCGCCGCCACCAGTGGATCCAGAAGCGGGTCCGCTCAATCACCAGGGTGAGCACGGCCACGGAGAGCAGCAGCAACAGCAAGCCGCTCAGGCTCGGCAGCAGCGGAAAGGGTCGCGACACCAGGGATCGGGTGATGACCAGCTGAGCGAATCTTATGGAGCGGAGGCGGGGCGGGAAGGTGTCATGGCTTCTTGACAGGGCAGGATCACCGCCCCTGATTAGGGTTGCGGAAAGCCGCGGCCCCGGATCCCCGCATGAGCCCCATCCTTGCTGACAACAGCTTGAGCATCGGCCACACGCCCCTGGTGCAGTTGAACCGGGTGACGGAGGGTTGCCGCGCCAAAGTGCTGGCCAAGATTGAGGGTCGCAATCCGGCCTATTCGGTGAAATGCCGGATTGGCGCCGCCATGATCTGGCAGGCCGAAAAGGATGGACTGCTGGGATCTGGCCGGGAGCTGATCGAACCCACCAGCGGCAACACGGGCATCGCCCTGGCCTTTGTCACGGCGTCCCGGGGGATCCCCCTCACCCTCACGATGCCGGAAACGATGAGCATGGAGCGGCGCAAGCTGCTCACCGCCTACGGAGCTCGCTTGGTGCTCACCGAGGGTCGGCTGGGCATGGGTGGCGCCATCGCGGCGGCCCGGGAGATGGTCGAGAGCCATCCCGACCGCTACCTGATGCTCCAGCAGTTCAGCAATCCGGCCAATCCCCGCATCCACCACGACACCACCGCCCCGGAAATCTGGGAGGACACCGCTGGAGAGGTGGACGTCTTCGTGTCCGGTGTGGGCACCGGGGGCACGATCACCGGCGTGAGTCGTTATTTCAAGCAGACGCGTGGACGCTCGATCGTGTCGGTGGCGGTCGAACCGCTCAACAGCCCGGTGATCGGCCAGACCCTCTCGGGGGCGCCCCTTCGTCCCGGGCCCCACAAGATCCAGGGCATCGGAGCGGGCTTCGTGCCGGAGAACCTGGATCTCAGCCTGATCGATCGCGTCGAGACGGTGAGTGATGAAGAGGCCGTAACGATGGCCCGGCGGCTGATGAAGGAGGAGGGCATCCTGGCGGGTATCTCGTGTGGTGCCGCCACCGCGGCGGCCCTGCGGCTGGCCAGGGAGGAGGCGTTCGCAGGCCGGACCATCGTGGTGGTGCTGCCCGATTCCGGCGAGCGCTACCTCAGTTCGGTGCTGTTTGAAGGGGTGTTCAACGAGAAGGGGCTCGCGGCCGTCTGATCTGGGCGAGTCGAGCGCAATCAGCTCGCCATCGTCACGAACTCCTCGGCCACCGTGGGGTGCAGGGCCATCGTGCGATCGAAGTCGGCCTTGGTGGCCCCCATCCCCACGGCGATCGCCGCCATCTGGATGATCTCGGCGGCATGGTCGCCCACCATGTGGCAGCCGAGCACCCGGTCGCTGGCCACCTCCACCACGAGTTTGAGCAGCACAGCCGGTCCCCGCTTCGCTAGGACTTGGGTCATCGGACGGAAGCGCGCCCGGTGGACCCGCACCCCCTCACTGCCGTGGCGGCGGAGAGCCTCCTCCTCGCTAAGCCCCACGGTGGCCAGCTCCGGTTGGCTGAACACGGCACTGGCCACCAGATCGTGGGTCACTCGCCTGGGCAGGTTGCCATAGGTGCTGTCGGCGAAGGCGCGGCCCTCATCGATGGCTACGGGGGTGAGGTTGATGCGGTCGGTCACATCGCCCACCGCAAAGATGTGGGACACATTCGTGGCCTGATCCGGGTCCACGGGAATCCGCCGGTCGACCACCTGCACACCGGCCGCCTC
>JAPLIE010000132.1 GCA_026389265.1 Cyanobacteriota bacterium
CGCCGGCGTGGTGGCTGCCGGTGGCTTCGCTGGTGCCCAGCTCGCCGGCGGACCCGCCGGTGAGGCGCTCCAAGCCGCCTTCAGCCGTGCCCTGGCCGACTGGGCTGAGGCCGCCATCGCCACGCTTCAGAGCCTCTTCGGGACGGCCGAGAAAACCGTTTCACCCCTGGTGCTCGACCTCGACGGCAACGGCGTCATCACCCGCGGCATCGCTGAGGGAATCATCCAGTTCGACCACGACGGCAATGGCTTCGCGGAACGCACGGGCTGGGTGGGTGCCGGCGATGCCCTGCTCGTGTGGGATCGCAATCGTGACGGCCGGATCACCACGGGCAACGAGCTGTTCGGGAACCACACCCGCCTGGCCGATGGCAGCCTGGCCAGCCATGGCTTTGATGCCCTGCGGGGCCTCGATGCCAATCGCGATGGCCGCATCGATCGCCGTGATGCCGTCTGGTCGGACTTGCGGCTCTGGCTGGATGCCGATGCCGACGCGGAAACCGATCCCGGTGAGCTGTTCAGCCTGGATCAGCGCGGTGTGGAGAGTCTTTCCCTCGCCTATGTCGATTCTTCGTGGAGTGATCCCCAGGGCAATCGCCACCGCCAGCTCGGCACCTACCGCAGCAGCGATGGCCGTGAGCTGGCCTGCCATGACGTGTGGTTCGCCATGGATCCCACCCGCTCACGCCTGCTCAATCCTCTCCCCGTGTCCGCCGCCATCGCCGCCCTGCCGGAACTGCCGGGCATGGGGGTGGTGCCCGGGCTGCATCAGGCCATCGCCGCCCGCCCTGATGGCCCCCTGCCGGCCCTGCTGGAGCAGTGGATCGCGGGCAGCTTGATGCAGCGGGAGGCCCTGCTCCAATCCCTGATCTTCGCCTGGACCGGCGTAGAACAGGAGGTGGTGCCCGGTTGGAACGGCGATCAGGACGCCTTCCGGCGGCTGCGAGCCATGGAGCAGCTGATGGGCAGGCGCTTTCGCGGCATCACCTGGACCCAGATGCCCCAGGGTTATGTCACCTTCGCGATCGAGAATGCCTTCGCGGGGCTGCGGCAATCCGTCGACCGTCTCCTCTCCGCCCAGGTGGAACTGGGCCCCCTGCTCTGGCGCCTGCAGGGGGCAGTGGAGCCCGATGGCAGCCTGCGCTTCGACGTGGGTGGCCTGCTGGCGGCCCTGGCGGCCAACAGTGGCCCCCTCCCCGATGCGGCGGCCCTGTTCCGGGTTACGAGCAGCCTGGCCGGCATGGGCCCCACCGGAGCCTCTGTCCTCCGCTCCTTGGCCCAGGCCGTTAACGACCGCCTGGATCCCTTCGCGGTGTTGCTCGGGGCGGTGCTGCCCATTCAGGCCATGCTCACGGGAGGACCCGGTGCAGACGCGCTGACGGGCTCAGCGTCCTTCGACTGGATTCAGGGAGATGCTGGCCCCGATAGCCTCTCGGGTCAGACGGGGGATGACGTTCTCCGGGGCGGCCGCGGTGATGACGTTCTCAGCGGAGGGGCGGGCAATGATCTTTATGTGATGGCGCGTGGCGATGGCCGCGACAGGCTGCTGGATGAGGATGGCGCTCAGGATGAACTGCGTTGGCTGGATGTTGCCTCCACCGAGATCGCCATGGAGCGCTTCAATGGCGATCTGGTGATCGGCATTGGCGGCGGTGACGCGGTTCGGATTCTCCAGTACTTCTCCAATCCCGCCTCCCGGGTGGAGCGCTTCCGCTTCAGCGATGGGGTGCTGTGGGGTGATGGGGAGTTGCGCGAGCGGGTGGTGCTGGGCGGTGCCACGGCGGGTCCGGATCAGCTGGGCGGCTTCAGCGACATGGCGAACCGGATTGAGGGGCTGGAGGGCGACGACACCCTGCTGGGCGGTCCCTTGGCCGATCGCCTCCACGGTGGTCCAGGCCACGACTGGCTGGGTAGCGATCTCGGGAACGACACGCTGATCGCCGGCGGTGGCCACGACACGCTGATGGGAGGTGGCGGCAATGATCTTTACCGCATCAGCCGGGGTGGTTGGCGCACCACGATCTACGACTACGAACCAAGCACAAATGAGCCGAATGCGGATGTAGTGGAGTTCAGCGACCTGCGCAGCACGGAGGTGGCGTTGGTGGAGCGATTGGGGAGCGACTTGTCGCTGCAGTTTGTGTCGATGGATCAGGTGCGTGTGCAGAGCTTTTTCCACTTTCCATCGCTGCGGATTGAGAGTTTTCGCTTCAGTGATGCGGTGGTGTGGGGTGATGCGATTCTGCGCTCGCGACTGGTGGTGGGTGGCGCCACGGCCGGTTCCGATCATCTGAACGGCTTCGAGGACATGGTGAATCGGATTGATGGCTTGGCAGGCAACGACACCCTGAATGGAGCGGGGCTGGATGATCGGCTGCTGGGTGGTGCCGGTAATGACGCGCTGCAGGGCTACGGGGGTAACGATGACCTTCAGGGCGGCAGCGGCGACGATTACCTGGGGGGTGATCTAGGGAACGACACCCTGATCGCCGGCGGTGGCCACGACACGCTGGTGGGAGGCGGCGGCATTGATCTCTACCGCATCAGCCGGGGTGGTTGGCGCACCACGATCTACGACTACGAACCAAGCACGAATGTGCCGAATGCGGAGTGGAGCGATTCGGGAATGATCTATCGCTGCGGTTTGTGTCGTCGGATCAGGTGCTTGTGCAGAGCTATTTCCAGCATCCATCGCTGCGGATTGAGAGTTTCCGCTTCAGTGATGCGGTGGTGTGGGGCGATGCGCTTCTGCGCTCGCGGGTGATGGTGGGTGGCGCCACGGCTGGTTCCGATCAGCTGGGCGGCTACGGCGACATAGCGAATCGGATTGATGGATTGGCGGGCAACGACACCCTGTACGGAGCGGGGCTGGATGATCGGCTGCTGGGTGGCGCCGGCAATGACGTGCTGCAGGGCTACGGGGGCAACGACGACCTTCAGGGCGGCAGCGGCGATGACTGGCTGGGTGGCGATCTAGGGAACGACACCCTGATCGCCGGCGGTGGCCACGACACGCTGGTGGGAGGCTGCGGCAATGATCTCTACCGCATCAGCCGAGGTGGTTGGCGCACCACGATCAACGACGACGAGGCGAGCACCAATGTGCCGAATGCGGATGTGGTGGAGTTCAGCGACCTGCGCAGCACGGAGGTGGCGTTGGTGGAGAGATTGGGGAGCGACTTATCGCTGCGGTTTGTGTCGTCGGATCAGCTGCGTGTGCAGGGATATTTCTACCTTCCGTCGCTGCGGATCGAGAGTTTCCGTTTCAGCAATTCGGTGGTATGGGGCGATGCGACTCTGCGGTCGCGAGTGGTGGTGGGTGGGGCCACGGCTGGTTCCGATCAGCTGGGCGGCTACGGCGACATGGCGAACCGTATTGATGGATTGGCGGGCAACGACACCCTGTACGGAGCGGGGCTGGATGATCGGCTGCTGGGTGGTACCGGCAATGACGTGCTGCAGGGCTACGGGGGCAACGACGACCTTCAGGGCGGCAGCGGCGACGATTGGCTGGTTGGCGATCTAGGGAACGACACCCTGATCGCCGGCGGTGGTCACGACACGCTGATGGGAGGTGGCGGCAATGATCTTTATCGCATCAGCCGGGGTGGCTGGCGCACCACGATCTACGACTACGAGCCGAGCACCAATGAGCCGAATGCTGATCGGGTGGAGTTCAGCGACCTGCGCAGCACGGAGGTGGCGTTGGTGGAGCGATTGGGGAGCGACTTATCGCTGCGGTTTGTGTCGTCGGATCAGGTGCGTGTGCAGAGCTATTTCCACTTTACATCGCTGCGGATCGAGAGTTTCCGGTTCAGTGATGGGGCGATCTGGGGAGAAAGCTCAATCCTGGCGCGCCTGTCGGTGGTGGCTGGCCTCTGACCACCACCGCCCAGCCGGGGACGGCTTAGCGTTCCGGCCTCCCCACGCCGCAGCGATGGTCCGGGTTCAGGAACTGCTGGTGGTGCAGCACGTCGAGCGGGAGGGGCCTGGTCTGCTGGCCCAGGTGGCCACCGAACGGAACCTGGCGGTGCAAATCCTGCGGCCCTTCGCCGGCGATCCCCTGCCGGATGTCCTCCGGCCCGATCAGCTCCTGGCGGTGATGGGTGGGCCGATGGGCGTGGCCGACCTCGGTGATCCGGCCTTCCCATGGCTGGAGCCTCTGGTGTCCCTCCTGCGCCGTGCCCTAGCCGATGAGCGGCCGGTGCTGGGCTTCTGCCTCGGCGCCCAGCTGCTGGCCCACGCCGCCGGGGGTGGCGCCATCCCGCTCAGCGTGGGCGATCCACCATTGCCCCATCGGGAGGTGGGGTTCGGCGCGATCAGCTTCACCCGCTCCCCCGCCGAGGAGCCCCTGCTTCGGGATCTACCCACCAGCCTGCTGGTGCTCCACTGGCACGGCGACCGCCTTCAGCTGCCGCCCGCCGCCACCCTGTTGGCTTCGAGCTTGGCCTGCCCTGAGCAGCTGTTCCGGATCGGCCCGCGCACCTTCGGACTCCAGTGTCACATCGAGGTCACTCCCGCTGCCCTGGAGCGGTGGATCGTGGAGGACGCTGCCTTTGTGCGGGCTGCCCTCGGGGCCGGCGGGGCGGATCGCATCCGCGCCGATGCTGGCCGCTGGCTGGGGCCGGTCACGCCGCTGTGGCGGATCTTGTTGCACCACCTGCTGGACCCCGATCAGGAGGCCTGCGGCAGATCCTGATGCTTCAGCTGCTTCAGGCTGCTTCAGGCCGGCGCCGCCTGCGGCCGATTCAGCCAGGTGGCCAGAGAGTCCTGGGGCCGCCCAGGGGAGCTGGTGATCTCCACGATCTGGCCGATCGAAGCCGGTGTATCGAGGGCATCGAGGCAGACCCGGGCCACCAGGCGCCGCGGCAGGCTGCCGCCCTCCTGGCCACCGGCACCGCTGAACACGATCCCTTCGCCCTCGATCCCCTGCTCCGATTCCTTCAGGCCGCCCGGGCGCACCACGGTCCAGTCCAGGCCGCTTTCGGCCAGCCACCGTTCCCCCAGACCCTTCCACACCAGGATCATTCCGAACAGATTGAGCGGATGCAGCAGGCGGCCGCTGCAGAGGGCGGTCACGAGCACCACCCGCTTTACCCCCGCGGCCTGGCAGGCCTCGATCTGGGAGCGGATCGCCAGAGCATCCACCTTCAGCGGCCCGAGCAGATCCACCGAGGGCCGGGCCCCGGTGGCGATCACCAGGGCCTCGCAATCGCGCAGCGCCGCCTCCAGGGCCGGGGCATCGCTGAGCTCCAGGCGCACGATCTCGGCCCCCTTCAGGCCCTCCGGCACGGCTGAACCGGGCCGCAGCAGCGCCCGCACCGCCAGCCCCCGGCCGATCGCCTCCTGCACCACCCGCCAGCCGGTCTTGCCGGAGGCACCACTCACCGCGATGCGACGGCGAGGCTCAGGGGAATCCGCGGTGGTCATCGGCGCTCACCCAGACTCAGGGGATGGGCGGATCGTATGGAACTCCTGCCGGCCCCGGCGGCCGGTTTCCCTCCCAGGCTCCCCCTGCGCCGTGGCCCAGCCGGATGGCCTGACGCTGGTCGTCGCTGTTCAGCAGCGCTTCCACACAGTCGCCATCCAGCCTGCCCGCCTGCACCATCGAGCGGAGCGTCTGCACCGCATGGGATTCCGGGAAGGGGGGTTTGTACGGTCGCGCCTGGGTGAGGGCGTCATAGATGTCGGCCACCGCCACGATCCTTCCCGCCAGGCTCACCGCTTCGCCGCGCAGCCCCGCCGGATAGCCACTCCCATCGAGGCTTTCATGGTGGTGGGCCACCACCTGGCGCAGCACAGCGATGTCGGGTGCCTCCTCCAGGCCCATCGCCGTGATCAGCTTCTCGATCAGCGCCATGCCGATCACCACGTGACCCTGCATCACCAGCCGTTCCTCCCGGGAGAGCGGCTCGGGTTTGAGCAGGATCCGATCCGGAATGCCCACCTTGCCCAGGTCATGGAAGGCGGCGAAACGGTGGAGGTTCTCGCTGAAATCGGCGGGGAGTGGACGTTGCGTTTCCAGCTGCAGGGCGATCAGGTGGCTGTAGAGGGCCACCCGCTCCATGTGGGTGGCCGTTTCCTGATCCCGTAGCTCCGCGATCTCCAGCAGCTGCCCCAGGCTGCCATCGAGGCTGGTGATGTTTCGGAAGTGGTGGCTGATC